>JADFPG010000077.1 GCA_022562455.1 Fidelibacterota bacterium
AGAACATTATTTAATTGATTCTTCCATTCATTCAAAGCGAAACAATGTAT
Organism: Fidelibacterota bacterium; assembly: GCA_022562455.1. Lineage (GTDB taxonomy): Bacteria > Fidelibacterota > Marinisomatia > Marinisomatales > SCKK01 > SCKK01. The sequence goes on from JADFPG010000077.1 coordinate 51, forward strand.
TAATAATTGATGAAGGACAAAAAATGGGTCCTAATCAACTTGAGATCATTCGAATGTTATTAAATTTTGAAACAAATGATACTAAATTGATCCAGGTAATCATTTTTGCCCAGCATGAAATAAAAAAACTACTCGATAAACATGAGAATTTCAAAGATCGTATTGCATTTGGTTATGAAATAAAACCCTTGGATTTGGAAGATACAATTGGGTTTATCAATCATCGTGTGCAGGTAGCAGGTCTTCCAAAAGGTGAAGAAATTTTCAGCAAAAAAGCCATTGAAGTTATTCATGAGGAAACAAAAGGATATCCCAGAAAAATCGTCAGAATGTGTCATCAGTTAATCATTGAAATGATACTTAATAAGAAAGAAAAAATTTCGAGTGATGGTGTATTTGAATTAAAGAAATCATCAAATCCATTCCATGTCTGAAAACAAAGAAAAAGAACGAAAATTAGCCACCAATAGGCTCCTGGATATCCTGCGTTCACAGCAGGAGGTTGAAGCTAAAGAAGATGATTCGTCTCTAAAAGATGATCAGGAACGAAAAATAGATGAGGAGATTGTTCAAGAGGATAAGAATGTAAAACAGGAAGCAACCCCTGTTAATGAGGATATTATACAATCGGTAACTACGAAACATCAGACTCTTGTTAAGGAAGAAAATGAACCTGAGCAAACTGTTATTGATAAAAAAATAATTAAACCTGTTAAGGAACAGGAACTCAAAAGAGATTTACAGTTGAAGAAGTACCATCTTCAACTAATACCATATTGGAACACCTTCAAACCAACAAACCAATTGAGAGGAAAAAGGGACCTGAAATAGATCCTGAAGAATTTGACAGCACACTTCTTTCTGAAAGTTTTAACAAGGAAAAACAGTCAACGTTTCAATCTATTATAGATCAAGTTTATAATAAAATCAATTTAGCTACCCATCAGATTACTCTCCATAGACAAATGCAAAAATTGCATTTTATGGAGATTCAAAAGACCGGCAAAGGCATTGTAGTCAAAGAGTTTAAGAAATTTGAACTTCCTTTTGCGACAGGCGAAAGGACAATCACAGAAATGGATGATTTGGTTGCCTATATATTAAATACTCAGGGGCAACAGAAGGGTAGCAACCATATTTATGGTTCATATGTGGGTTCAGAATTGTTAACTCGAACAAAAAGTATAGAAACACCCAAACTTAAGCAAAATGAAATTCGTGATCTTGTTAAATGGACTGCCAAGAAAAATTTACCGTTTGATGCTGATGAAGCTAATTTGGACTGGCACATATTTCCCTCTCATAACAATTCAGAAAAACGTCAAGTTTTGATAGGCGTTTGTGATAATAAGGGTCTGCAAAAAGATATTAAAGAATTTGAATCAAACGGCATTCCAATACGATATGTATCGACTATTCCTATATTAATGTGGAAGTTATTTGTAAGGAATTATCCAGACAGTAAAAATGATTGTGTAATTCTAGTTTACATCGGTGATAAGGAATTGATGATTTCCTTGGTGGATAAACATCGACTTTTATTTTCAAGAGAGATTTCTTTGGGAATGGATGATTTTACTAATGCCATAATGCAACGAATTGTAGAGGGAAATGATACGATTCGAATTGATAAGGATATGGCTTTGAAAATAATGAGTGAATATGGTTTTCCTGATACAACTTCAGGTGTGGTTAAAGGAACAAATATCCGTTTATATAAACTGTCCATTTTCCTTCGCCCTGTCATAGAAAAACTCAGTAGCGAAATTAGGCGCTCCCTCTCATTTTTTAAAAAGGAAAATCCAACTTTAAATTGGAACGAAATTTTGTTCATGGGAGAAGGGGTCAGTTACCCTAATATTGTGAAGACGCTAGGAAAAAATCTGACCGTGGAGTGTCGTATACTGAATCCTAACAGGACGTTTGATTTTCAATTCAATGGTGACAAAGTAATGCAAGAAAATCAATTATCCGCTTTTGCTCTTAATTATGCCTTGGCTTTAACTGACAAACCCTTGATTAATGTTGTTCCTCCAAATCAACAACAAGAAAATAAGTTCATTTTTCTATCAAACTTTTCGAAAATAGTTAGTGTATTCCTGATACCTTTATTTATTCTGACCACTATTTTATCTTACACAAATTCAGTATCCCTTGAACAACAGTTATCTACTCGACAAAATACATGGGATGATCTTTCAGATGGGTTGAAAGACTACTTTTCTATGGTCAAAGACATCGAAATTTGGAATGCGTATAGACAATACTTGAAAAATGATCAAACATATTCTCAAAATCAATTAACTTTGTTAAAGTTAATTTCCAATATAGTTCCTCCAGATGTGAAATTGACTTCATTGGAATTTAAGCGAGAATTGGAGGATCCAAACGAAAATTCTTCGGGTATCGGAATCAGTAAAACGATAAATAAAATGCACTTAAATGGTTTTGTTCAAGCTCATGCTGCAATAGCAGATATTCAATTAACCAATTTTATCATTCAAATAGAAAATTTGCCTGTTTTCAAAAAGATAGAGTCAGAACTTGAAAAATCCAGCGATCCTAACAATAAACTGTTTTTTACACTAAAGTTATATTTTTGATGAAAAGCAATAAAAACACCTTTATTTTGATTATTATTTTACTGACCATTTCAACGGGACTCTGGATATGGACTAAATTGGTTATACATGATCCCGCGATTCAAACGTACTCGCAACAGCTCAAACAATTGAACCTTAAGTTCAACGAATTAGAAGGAATAAGGGAGAATATGCCAAAAATTCAGGATAATTATAACCTGAGTGGTGTTGATTTTGATACATTAAAAAATCAAATCTATGACAACAGATCCTATATTCGTATTCTTGAACAAATTCGTGATCTGGCCGGTAAACATCAAGTGGAAATAAAATCATTCTCTCCTAATCTGAATGACTCTTATCCAACAATTAACACATTTCTTACTTTCAATAAAAAACATATAGAACGATATCCTGTTCAAGTGCGTGTTTTTGGTCAATTCTTGAATATTAGTGTTTTTTTAGAAGAAATATTGAATTTGCCTACCATGGTTAATATCCATAGTCTAAAAATGGAAACTGAATTAACGAATGGCGGCAGCTTATCGTGCGATTTGGTTTTCTATACATATATGTTTATTGAAGATACAAAAGCTGCTTCATGAGAAAACTGAATAAACAAGAAACGATACTTATCAGTATATTGGCGGTCGTATTGGTATACTTTTTATATGATTCAGATCTGTTTAAACGCTCGAACAAATCACCCCGTAAAATAACTTCTAATTATACGGAAGCTGTAAATACCCATACTGTCAAGGGTTATAAGAAGTATACTCAGGTCGCCATGTATTCTTCTTTAAACTGGTTGGGCGAATGGCAAAACGATCCCTTTTTCTATGCCAGCAAAGAAGAAACTCAAAAAGATGGTAGCTATTTGAAAGAGATATTCGGGCAAAAAAAGGATTCAGACCTAGATAACTTTTCGTTAGCAGCCATTTCATGGCGTGGTAATTCAGGTTATGCAATTATAAATAATAGTATTTTGAAAGAAGGTGATAAAATAGGCGGACATGTCATAGACAAAATTGGTGAAAAATATGTTATCCTAAAACAAGGCACCAAAACAATTAGACTAACCATAAATGAATAAACAATACAACCTAAATCGACTGTTTGTAATAGGAAGCTTTTTCTTACTTCACTTTCAGGTTCTACCCCAAGTGATAAACTCAAACTCCAATCAATCACCTATGACAAACCTGGATGGCTTTGAGTCCTTTCAAGCAACAGTGTCCCTGAATTTTAAGAATGCCAAACTAGTCGATATTTTACGTTTGCTGGCTATCCAACATGAACTGAATATCATTTCTGCTGAGGATGTAACAGGTGAAGTGAGTGTATCGTTAACAGATGTGAATTTGGGAGCGGCCTTAGATGCAATACTAAAAGTAAACGACTATGACTGGTTTCTTCAGGATAATATTATTGTTGTTAAAAAAACGAGTAAAGAACTCGTTGGAGAATTGACAACAAGAATCTATAAATTGAATTACGTAGATGCCTCAGCTGTTGCAACTGCATTGACAAATGTTTTGACCCCCAAAGGAAAGGTTCAGGTTTTTTCCCCTGTGATGAAAGGCGGGTTGTTTGGCGGAGGGGGACAATCGTCATTAGGTGGAGGGGGACAAACGTCATTAGGTGGAGGAGGAGGATCGGGCGGCGGCTTGCTCGGCGGCTCCATTGGCGGACAAGGATCACAGCGGGGGATCGCTGGGCAGAGAGGAAGCATGGATCATATTCTGGTAACAGATTATTTTTCGAATTTCCCAAATATTGATAAAATTATTTCTCAATTGGATAAGCAAATACCGCAAATTAATATTGCAGTCAAATTTATTGAAACTACACTATCTGCCCAGGAACGATTGGGAATTAATTGGTCAATGCGTTCATCTTTGACCCTTACGCAGACTTCGAATATATTGAAAGACATATCGTGGAAAACGATGCGCATGGCTACGTTAACACCTCCCATCTTTTCGGCACTAATGGAAATATTATCTTCAGATGGAAGTTCACGGTTGCTCCAGGAACCGCAAGTTACCGTCAAAGACAATATGATGGCGAATATAACAGTAGGTACGACGATTCCGATCCTTGTTCCACAACCTGAAGGTGGACTGGCCGGAACATCACCCTTTACGTTCCAGAATGAAGAAATTAATATTACTTTGAGTGTTTTACCCCGTATAAATGAAGGGAAATATATTTCGATGGATGTCCAAGCAGATGTCAGAGCGCTCATTGGGTATACGACCCAGGGTGAAAGACCGATTATATCCACACGGACAGCCAATACGTCTGTAATGGTGAGAGATGGTGAAACATTACTCATGGGCGGATTGATTTTTGATCAAATAATCGAAACCAATACCAAATTCCCATTATTAAGCAAAATTCCCTTAATCAAGTTGCTGTTCAAACATAAATCTGTCGATATCGAGCAAAGGGAACTCTTACTTTTTATTACTCCCAATATTATCATATTACCCTAGCAGGTGAACTTTGGAAATATTTGAACTGTTGGAATTCATGAAAGAGAAAGGAGCATCAGACCTTCATTTGAGTCCTCATTCACAACCCATTGTCAGAGTTGATGGGCAAATTAAACGCTGTAACTTGAAAGCGATGACACCAGAAGATGTGCACATTCTAATCTATGGTATCATGACTGATCAACAACGTAAACTTTATGAAAAAGAGTTGGAAATTGATTTTTCATGTGAGTTCAAAGGGATAGGTAGATTTAGAGTGAATGTGTTTAAAGGATATTTTGGAGATACAGCTGTTCTGAGAAGTATATCAAATAAGTGTTACTCTTTTGAAGAATTAGGACTACCTGAAATCTTAAAAAACCTGGTTCTAAAAGACAAAGGCCTTATCTTGGTCACTGGGCCCACAGGAAGTGGAAAGTCTACCACGATGAATACGATGATTGATTATATCAACGAACACCAAAGCAAACATATAATCACAATTGAAGATCCAATTGAATTTATCCACACCAGCAAAAAATCTCTTATTAATCACCGAGAAGTAGGACTAAATACTCATTCATTTTCCAAAGCATTAAGAAGTGCATTACGTGAGGATCCAGACGTGATTGTTGTTGGAGAAATGCGCGATTTGGAGACGACTTCTCTTGCCATTACTGCCGCTGAAACAGGTCATCTTGTTTTCGGTACACTACACACCTCCGGTGCGACCAAAACAGTAGATCGCATTATTGATCAATTCCCACCCCAACAACAATCCCAAATCCGGATGATGGTCAGTGAATCGATCCTTGGGATTGTTTCCCAAGTGCTTTTACCTCGAAAAGGTGGGGGAAGAATAGCTGCCTTTGAGGTATTAATTCGTACTTCCGCTGTATCCAACCTTATTCGGGAGAAAAAAACGTACCAGCTTAAATCAGTTTTACAAACGAGTAGTGATATAGGTATGAATACATTAGATCAGTCCTTATTAAAATTGGTTAAAAAAGGGTTGGTAGTGAAAGCGGCTGTCGATGATATGTTACAGGAATTTCAACTTGGTACTATGAGTTAACATTTATTAAAAAACTATGTATGAAATTGATGAATTATTAAAAGTGATGGTGGAGGCAGATGCCTCTGACTTGTTCGTGACGTTAGGCGCGTATCCTATGCTGAAAATAAAAGGGGATGTACTTCCACTGAAAAAAGAGGTCATTACGACAGAAAACATTCAAAAATTGAAACAGACTCTTTTATCTGATGATCAGATGAAACAACTCAATAAGGAAATGGAATTGGATTATACCTACAGCCTTTCGGGAGTTGGGCGTTTCAGGATCAATTTTTTTCGTCAAAGAAATTCTGATGCATTTGTTGTGCGACGAATCGTGCTTGAAATCCAATCTTTAGAAGATTTGTCACTCCCACCAATGTTTGGAGAATTGGTGATGCAGGAACGTGGATTGGTGCTGGTAGTCGGTGCTGCCGGAAGCGGGAAATCTACTACATTGGCAGCGATGATTGATCATCGGAATCGTCATATGTCGGGTCATATACTTACGCTGGAAGATCCGGTTGAATTTTTGCATAGCCATAAAAAGAGTATTGTCAATCAACGTGAAGTTGGGCAAGATACCATGTCGTTTCACAGCGCTCTACGAAGTGCATTACGAGAAGCACCGTCCATGCTGCTTATCGGTGAAATAAGGGATGAGATCACCATGTCTGCAGCATTAAATTTTGCGGAAACAGGGCATCTGGTATTAAGTACACTGCATGCGATTAACGCCAGCCAAGCCATTGATCGTATCCTCAGTTTTTATGAAGCGATCAAACATGATATGGTCAGATTACAAATAAGCCAAACATTAAACGCCATCATTGCCCAGCGGCTGGTGCCGACGACAATGGACTCTCGCATAGCCGTTTGGGAAATTCTTTTATCGACAGCCAGAGTGAGAGAATTAGTGCAAAGAGGAGATATTGAATTACTTGCAAATACCATTGCCAGCAGTTCTATGGAAGGAATGAAATTATTTGACCAATCCATTTATGACTTATATAAAGAAAATATTATTACAGAAGAAACCGCTATTACTTATGCAGACCGATCAACGGATTTATTATTAAGAATTCGTTCCGATGAAGATAAAAAAAGAATAATAAATATTGAGTTATTAGAAGAGATAAATGAATGATAGATGGCAAAAAAATCTTGATTATAGATGATGAGGAATCCTTTGTGGATCCAGTAATTATGTTTCTGGAAAAAAATGGGGCAAAGGCAGTCTGGTCCAAAGATGGGCTTTCGGGTTTGAAAGCTGCTCGCAGTGAAAACCCAGATTTGATACTCTTGGATCTGATGTTACCCGGGATGAATGGTTTCCAGGTTTGCAGGTTATTAAAATTTGATGAAAAATATAACCATATACCTGTGCTGATTCTTTCTGCAAAAGATAGTCAAGAAGACATAAATTTAGGTATGGAAGGCGGTTGTGATGAGTATATAACCAAACCACTCGATTTTGAAGAATTAATACACAAAATCAATAAATACTTAAGATAACATGGATATAGATATTATCGTTTTATGGGTTATCATATTGGGCCTCATGATCGGAAGCTTTTTAAATGTCTGTATTCATCGAATTCCCAAAGGGGAATCCATCATTAGTCCTCCTTCCAAGTGTCCCAACTGTGATCATAAACTTTCTGCATGGGAAAACATGCCCTTATTGTCTTTCTTGCTATTAAAAGGAAAATGTCGAGAATGCCATGAAAATATTTCCTGGAGATATCCAATAGTCGAGGGGTTGACAGCATGGTTATTTTTAATGACTTATTACCATGAAGGGTTGAATATACAATTTGTATTAAGTTGCGTTTTTATTGCCGTGATTATCGTTATTACCCTCATTGATTTGGATACCTTTCATATCCCCAATGGTTTATTGTTAGTGGGCTTAATTCCCGGTTTGATCATGCTCAGTTTCGATAATAGAAGCCTGTATATCATTGGGTTTCTGATACTTGGTTTCCTATATTTATTCATTCGATTAGGGGGTCAAATGGTATTCCGAAAAGAGGCCATGGGTTTAGGAGATGTAAAATATGCTAGCGTAATCGGATTATTCTTAGGATGGAAGATTGGATTGATGGCCACCTTTATTGCTTTTTTTGGGGCAGCGATTTTATCCATAGTCCTCCTTCTTTTTGGTAAATATTCTTTTGGACAAAAGATTCCTTTCGGTCCTTTTATGAGTTTGGGCGCTTTTATCGGTATTTTCTGGGGTCCTCAATTAATCGAAGGATATTTAAACTTTTTTATGAAATGAGTTAACGATGAATGAAGCCAGAAAAAAACAAATAGGACAACTCTTAATCGATGCAGGGATCATTACGGAAGATCAAATTGAAATAGCTTTATCCTATAAACAAGAACATCAAGTTTACATGGGTGAGGCTATCATTGCTCTAGGTTATCTTTCTGAAAAAGAATTAGCAACCACATTAAGTGATCAATTGGATATCCCGTATTTGGAATTAAATAGCTACCAAATTCAGAATGAAAGCTTAGAAATAATCAATGAACCATTCGCCCGGGAAAACCATATCATCCCATTGTTCTTTCTTGGCGATGAATTGACCGTTGCGATTGCTGACCCGTTGAATATCAATCTGGTGGACGAATTATCCGCTTTGGGAAGCAACATCCGTGTTAATTTGATATTATCAACAAAAAGTGAGATTGATTATGCCATTGATCTTTATTATGGTGCTTCCAAATATTTAGCCACCGGTCAAAACGATAGAGATCAGCAAGAGGGCGTCCGTGTCGTTTCGAAAGAATTGGATAAAGAAACCCGTGCAGTGGAAGCCATCAATAATTTCTTAAATGAAGCAGTAAAAATTGGAGCCAGTGATATTCATATTGAACCACGGGAAAAGGATGTACGCATTCGCTTCAGGGTCGACGGAGTTCTGCAGCAATACTACACGATTCCATTAGAGCGAATGAATTCACTGATATCCAGAGTAAAAATTCTATCCGATATGGATATTGCAGAATCACGAAAGCCTCAAGACGGCCGTTTCACCTATAGAGAAAATAACATCAGAGTGGATCTGAGAACCTCTACTTTTCCCACTCCAAACGGAGAGAAAGTAGTCATGAGAATACTGGATGAAAAAAGAGGACGAATCGAGTTGAATAAATTAGGGTTTTCTGAGAGAATGTTTAAGCAGTGGCGAAGTGTCATTAAACATCCGGATGGTATCGTACTTGTTTCAGGCCCTACAGGTAGTGGAAAAACAACCACATTATATTCCACATTGAATCTGATCAACTCAGTCGAAATTAATATCATGACGGTTGAAGATCCCATAGAATATGTTCTCGAGAATATCAACCAGTGTCAGGTAAATCCACAAGCAGGTGTCACCTTCCCATTAGCCCTCCGAACCATGTTACGGCAAGACCCGGATGTGATCCTGGTAGGAGAGATGAGAGATACGGAAACGATCGAATTGGCAATCAGAGCCGCTCTGACGGGTCATTTGGTGTTCAGTACGATCCATACAAATGATGCCGCCTCTTGTTTCACCCGGTTATTGGACATGGGGATTGACTCGTATTTGGTAACATCTACCGTCAGGGCTATTCTGGCTCAAAAACTTATCCGTCTTTTATGTCCCCAATGTAAAAAACCGATTGAAGCAACAGCTCATGTTATGGAGGCTTTGGGGATAGATAAACCGGACGGGCCTATTTTTGAACCAAAAGGCTGTATCCATTGTCGAAATTCAGGGTATATGGGGCGCTCCGGTGTTTTTGAATTATTGGAACCCAACGATGAAATTAGAAAAATGATTCTTGAACGTTCAACGTCCATGGACATTGAAGAAAAAGCGGTTCAATCAGGAATGATTACTTTAAAAAGTGCTGTGATAGAATACGTGAAGGATGGTCGCACTTCTTATAGTGAATTTGCGCGGGTCATGCGGGGTTAATAAACGATGAATCATCTAATTTGTCGCCAGCGTACTGATAATCAAACACACTCCAAAATTATTAATGAATTAGTTGATAAAATTACTGAATCGGGTGGGAAATACACATTAACCGGAAATTGGGTTTCAGCAATTAATTATATGACAATAGAACATTATGACGCTTTATGGCTGGATTGGGTGGTTGTTAAACGGGAAAGTGAATATTTTTTTAAAGAAATCCTGAAAATCAAATCGGTTCCACCCATTGTTCTATTACACGGGGAAACAATAATACCCAATTTGTTTTTTCGCCTGTGCTCCATGCTTTTTGCCGTAATTCAAAAAACAAATCTCCCTCAAAAAATTGATCCTTTATTTAAGAAATTAACAAAATATAACACACTATTGGGAGATCTGCCTGCTGATGTACGAAAAGAATTAAAACCGAATGGTTTTGGTCCCTTCATTGGTAATTCTATTCCAATGTTTGATTTATACCAAATGATTACCAAAGTGAGTACGACTGATTTAAATGTTCTCATTACAGGCGATACAGGTACTGGAAAAGAACTAGTGGCACGAATGATCCATTCCTTGAGTGATCGAAAAAATGAAAGATTTATATCCATTAATTGTGCCGCTATACCAGAGAACTTATTGGAGAGTGAATTATTTGGATATGAAAAAGGAGCCTTTACTGATGCAACAAAAACCAAGTTGGGAAAATTTGAACTGGGGGATAAAGGAACCGTCTTTTTGGATGAGATTGGTGATATGCAACTGAATTTGCAGATCAAACTATTACGGGTTCTCGAAGATCATAAAATAGAAAGACTGGGTGGAACAGAGGAAAAACAAGTAGATATTCGTTTATTGGCTGCTACGAATCAAGATATTGAATCGTTAATTGAACAGAAAAAATTTCGTTCTGATCTCCATTATAGACTCAATGTGATCCCAATCGAAATATGTTCTCTCGTCAAAAGAGAAGATGATGTGATATTACTGATCTTCCATTTTTTAGGGCAGTTGATAAAGAAAAGCCCTGAAATGGTTAAGTCTGTAGATTGGAATTTAATAAACAGGTTAGCAATGATACATTACTCGGGTAATGTAAGAGAATTAGAAAATATTTTAATTCGGATAATCTTTCAATCAGAAAACCCCAAGTTGGTTGATAAGACAATCCGGAACATTATGTTGGAAAATGAAAGAATTGAGGAAAAAGTTGAACAGAATAATGGGATTATTCCCTTGTGGCAGGTTGAAAAACAAGCCATTAAACGAGTATTGATGCAATTAAATGGAAATATCAGTAAATCATCTGAAATTCTTGAGATATCCCGAGCATCCTTGTACCGTAAAATTAAAAAATATAAACTGGAGTAAACATAAATCATATGTCGGAATTTGATTGCAAAATAATTAATTCGGAAGGAGATATCCAGCACAGGACAATCACAGCAGATTCAAAAATGGATGTATTTGCTGTGTTTGATGAAAGTGATGAAATGGTTCTTTCAGTGAAAAAAAAGAAAGAAAGTTTTGATCTCAATACTTGGTGGATTCAGCATCAAAAGCCAAAACCTCAAGAAATAGAGCATTTTACCACTCAGATGTCAGCAATGCTGAATGCAGGTATTCCACTATTGGGGACATTGGAAGCTTTAAAAGAACAAGCTGAAACTGACACCATGAAATGGGTGATTCAATCACTCTACGATGACCTCAATGCAGGGACAAGTTTATCTCAAGCAATGCGTAAGTTTCCCCGGGTATTTGGTCTCATGTACATTAACATGATTGAAGCAGGGGAAAAAGCAGGTGTTATGGATACGATCCTAAATAGACTCGCTCAATTTATTGGTAAGGAGTTATCCATGTCTGCTGATATTAAATCAGCTGTGCGGTATCCAATGATTGTTTTTGGTGTTTTACTACTCGCTTTTTCCCTGGCAATCATATTTGTTATACCGACATTTGCTACATTGTATGAAGGCCAAGGGATTGTGTTACCCCTGCCGACGCGAATACTGATCGGTTTAAACAGAGCCGTCACAGACTATTGGATGGTGACAGCTATTTTTTCGGTAATAACTGTTATAGGATTAAAGTTTTTTTTCCGTACAGATAAGGGGATCATTACGAAAGATTGGATTAAATTGCATTTTCCTGTATTTAAAGATATTTTTCATAAAAGTGTCATTGCCAGGTTCGCCCACATGCTGGAAACACTCAGCCGCAGTGGAATCCACATCATTTCCGCCCTGGAGACAGTTGAAAATACAGTGGGTAATAAAATTATCGCCATGGAAATTGCTAAGGCGAGAGAAGAAGCATCCGGAGGCAGCGGATTGGCTGTAGCGCTATCAAAAGGACGCTATTTCCCCCCCATGGTGACCAAAATGATCAGCGTGGGGGAGCAATCCGGGTCTCTAGATGCCATGCTGGGAAGAGTTGCAGAACAATATGATTCTGAAGTAGACCATATTCTTAAACGGCTAACTGCTTTATTGGAGCCCTTAATGACCGTTGTCATGGGGGTATTTGTTATTCTAATGGCCCTGGGTGTATTTCTGCCTATGTGGAATGTATATAAGGTGTTTTAGACTGAACGCTGCGAAGCGTATGGTTGATTGAATGATTGACTGAATGACTGAATGACTGATTGAAGGATTGTGGACTTTGTGAGATGAAAAGCTGTTCATTATGATACAACGGCTGTATCATAATGAAACACTTTAGTCGTCGATCTGGATGCTTCTCGTCGGAAAATATTTTTGGCATGGTTATTGCCCAGTCATTTGTGTGAGTAAAATAAATTAAGTACAAGTACAAAAGGAGAAATAAATGAATAAACTAAAAAAATCACTCGGTTTTACATTAACAGAACTGGTAGTGACTACAGCCATGATGGGTACACTTGCTGCTGTGTCTGTGCCTAGTTTTATTGAAACACAGGCAAAAGCAAAGTCAACAAAGACCATGAGTAACATTAGTGAGATTGGTTCAAAGCTCGGTCAAGTGTACAACGAGCTCTCCGGTGAATATGGTGAAATTGATTTGATAGGAAACACAGACCCGAGTTCGAGCAGCATCGTGGCCTCGGCCCAGGAGATCCTCTCCGAGTCGAATACTGACAACACTGAAGAAGCACCATTCAATTTCAGGAATTGGGGTAATATTTACGAAAATCTACCCACTTCTCCCTTCGGTGACATGCCGTATCAGTACTATATCTCAGGTCCAGGCGATGTTACCTACTACACTGATAATCAAGGGAATGTAACGGTGACGGTGATTCCATGGCAAATTGTGATCTTTGATCAGGAGTCTCCTCCAGTTCTTGAAGTTGGTACCGAAGGAGCCGAAGGTTATGTATCTCCTGTACAGGGTCTCAGCATGGAGTTCTCGTACTAAATATCAGAAATATAAAATAAAGGAAAAATAAACATGAAATTAACAAACACAA
>JADFPG010000194.1 GCA_022562455.1 Fidelibacterota bacterium
ATAAGCCTTCAAAAAGGGATAGTATTTGTAAAATCAGATGGTAGGTTAGGGATTGATATAGCTCAAGATCGTCGCATTATTATCGATTATTTAAATGGAAGATTTGAGTTAAAATGATTTTGTAGCCAAGTGCGTGGCACTTTTAGATTCAACATCACAAAGTTAAGTAAGGAGGGAGATTCTATGATTGATCATATTGTGTTAAGTGTTAAGGATTATAAGCAGAGTAAGGCGTTCTACGAAAAAGCTCTTGCTCCTTTAGGGTACCGGTTGCTTATGGAATTCGATGACAATGGCGCAGGTTTCGGAACGGGGAAACGTGCTCATTTTTGGATTATGCAAAGAGAACCTGCGAGTACCTCAGTACATGTGGCTTTTGACAGCGCTGATCGTGAAACAGTTCAGAAATTTCATACAGCCGCACTTGAAGTCGGGGGTCGAGACAACGGTGCACCTGGATTACGCTCCCACTACCATGCGAATTATTATTCTGCTTTTGTTTTTGATCCCGACGGAAATAATATTGAAGCAGTATGTCACAAATCAGAGTAAGTCAAAGAGATGTGAAATAATTGAAATAAGACCTCTCAAATTGTTCCCGATCAATCGGGATAAATCGAAAATACAAAGAGGGAGAGATGTGAATTACGAAGGCTCTGTTCAACGATAGCCAAACTAATGTATGGTCAGCTTGTCTCCCCGTCTTACCGATATACGGCGCGGGAGGGCAAGGTGCTCACCCCTCACCAATAACCCCCGTACAGTCGCTCCGAAGGAGTGTCTACGACACAAGCTCCTTACCTGCCCGACTGCATCATTCAGGCGGGCGGGGCAGGCAGTTACAACTAACCTTTTAGCCACGTTTTAAATTGGCATAGATCATACGATATTTAAAAAACAGCGCCAAATTTTCTCTTTTATTCTGACTGACCAGTCAGTAACTTACCAGTTAGTCAAAAGGAGTATGTAATGACAATTGCTGAACGAAAAACCCGTGAAAAAGAGCTAAGGCGGAATGCCATACTGGAAGCTGCCGAAAAGTTATTTGCCAAGGAGGGATATCATACCACGACCATGGACGATGTGGCGGAAGCAACGGATCTCAGCAAAGGAACACTCTACATCTATTTTAAAAATAAAGATGATCTTTTTTTCACAATTTTATATGAAAGACTTGAGACGCACATTCGTGAATTGAAAGAAAGACTAAACAAAACCAGTGACCTGAAAGAAGCCATTGTTGAATTGGTGACGGAGCAACTGACTTTTTTTGAAAGACACCACTATTTCTTTCGCTTGACCATCTCTGAGCAGTGTAAGATTGAGAAAACCCCTGGGAGCGATTTGCGCCAACATTTTCTTCGGAAGCAGATGACGTTTTTAATGATGATAGAAGAAGCGCTGTCCGGTCGAATGAGCGCTGGAAAGCAATATCCATTTAGCGCCAGATCACTGGCTTTGTGCCTCATGGGCTCTACTCATGCTCACATGATGAATTGGTTGATGGCGGGAGGCGAGCAGGATCTGCAGAAATCGAGAGATGAAATTATTCAAATTATTTTAAACCGGATTGAAGTTTGATTTTTAAAGAGATTCATGAAAAATGGCTAAAATAAGATCTTATTTAATCGGAGTATTGATATGAAATTGAGAAAAATAATTATCTTTATTATCCTGGCAACAAGCCTCCAATATATTTATGGGGAATCGGTCACGTTAACTCTGGAAAAAGCCGTTGAACTGGCGCTGGCAAATAATATCGAAATGCAGAACGCTCGCCAGGATTTCCTTCGGGCACAAGCACAGCGTCGGGAAGCTAAAGCCACTGCTTACCCGGTTTTAACTACCTTCGCCCAACAAACCTATAACCCGTCGTTAGCGGCGCAACCTTTCGATTTTCCCATCCCATTTGGGGTTTTGGATGAAGATGGAGATCCCGTTCCCATCACCGATGATCCTACCCATCAGCAGACCGATATTATTCCCATAGAGGTAAATGTCTCCTTTGGGACGGATTATCAGTTGGTGTATGGATTTAATATCACACAGCCCATCTTCGATGGCAGAGTTCTCGCAGCGCTGAGAAGTGCAAACGTTTATGGTGACTTGGCTCAGGCATCACTGGATGTATCTCGTCTTCGTGTCATCGAACAAACTAAAATTGCCTTTTATCGGGTTTTGTTATCTGAGCACGTTGTGGATGTTATGAATTCCTCCCTAAAACTAATCGAGCAAAATCAGAGGGATACGGAAGCTCTGTACAAATTGGGTAAAGCAGCGGAATTTGACCTGATTCGGGTTGAAGTACAGGTGGCAAACCAGGTGTCTCAGATAAGTAATGCACGGAAAACAGCAGCTCTGGCTAAAGCTGGTTTAAAACGGGTATGTGGATTAAAGCAGAGAGTGGATATCTCAGTTGTAGGCGATATTGCCATCCAATCGTCTGAATTACCGAATTATGAAGAATTAAAGGTAAAATTATTTCAAAATCAGCCTCTGCTTACTCAGCTTGAAGCCAATAGCAAACTGATGAAAGAATATATTCTTCTTCAAAAGTCTGAGTTTATGCCTTCTCTTTCTTTAACTGGGTCTTATCAACAGATTCTCCCATACAACAGCGGGAATTTTGATTTGGGTGATTTCCGTAAGGCAACTACCATCGGGCTTTCCATGAATTTTCCTTTATTCAACGGTTTTGGATCAGTAGCTCGTATACAACAAGCTCGTGCCGATTTTAAAAAATCTGAATATCAGTTAGAGGACGTCAAAGAGAATCTGTTAGTTGAATTATCAAATCTTTATCTGACTTTAGAGGAAGCAAGAAACCGTATAGAAGCTGGGATAAAAAGTGTGGAGCTGGCAAACCGGGGAGTGGAAATTGCCCAGGAACTTTATACTCGCGGGATGACTACTCAACTTCAGGTCATGGATGCCAACAATGCCCGGAACCAAGCGGAATTAGGATTAGCTCAAGCTTATTTTGAATATCATACTGCTCATGCATCCCTTGCACGGGTTGCGGGTCTGGACAATTTGTAATGTTTCAGTGACGGGGGCATAATTGAAGAACCAAATCCCAAACTCCAAGAACCAAAGAACAGAACATAGCTACGCGAATTGATTGAAAAGGCTTTGGCTGAGGCTAAGACTGAGGAAGTGGTGAATGGTGAGTGGTGATATGGTTTCGTCTTTTCCGCAGGATGCTGTGCATGGTTAGGGTAATCCCGAAATTTCGGGATATCGTATGTCGTTGTTAGATGACGTGAACGATAGTCGAAAGCCGAATAACGAAACTGGCTTCCCTACCTGCGTGACGCAGTCAAGTAGGGTAACCGTTCAACGAATAACGAATGAGTCCCGAAGTTTCGGGATTGACGATAAACATTGTTCCGTAGGAACTTCTATAGAGAAATTCCGATACAGGAACTTACTGATTACCAAGAATATTTGGTTCTTG
>JADFPG010000078.1 GCA_022562455.1 Fidelibacterota bacterium
GATTCCATACTTGACAGATTGGAGCAAAGTACTGCGGACAGGTTGGCCGGTTGGTTTCTTCAGTTCGCAGGTCTGGATCAAGATGCATCGGTAGACAAGAACACAGAAAAAGTACATCCAGGTGGCGCTTGACAGCGCAACTGATGTGCACAGTTGTACAGACAAGGAAGAAGGTATTATTGAAATAATCTGCTCCTTTAATTGAAGTCATAACACTGACTTTCTGCATACAAAGAAGGGGAAGGTTCATTAGAGCTGTCCCTTTTTTGTTGCTTTTTATTGTTGGTGTAGTAAATTCGATTTGTGAGAGATTTAAATAACCACCACCCAAAGGAATAGGATGAGGACTTGGTATTTTAACTTTATAATGTGGGAATATAGATAGTTATTTTATAATCCAAATAATTCAAATTTTTATTATCTAATTAAAAAAGTTTCGTCTGATACACGTCGTGGATTCTGAGGAGTCCCACGCAAGTATTTCCATCTTCATCTAGCACTGCTAAGACGGAAATTTGAGATACACGGTCTTCCATTAGGGTCATTGCTTCCTGGATCAAAGTCTTTCGCCGTATGGTGACGGGGTTAGAATTCATAACCTCTTCTACGGAGAGTACATCGATATCTCCGTTTTGAGCAAGACAGCGTCGAAGGTCTCCCTCAGTAATTATTCCATTTAATTTGTTGTCAGATGATAATACCAGTGCGGCTCCCTGTGGTTTTTCGGTCATTTGTATTACAACCTCCCTGATAGTTTGTGAACGTGTCACAACCGCAACTTGATTGAGTGGTTGCATCACATCTTTTGCCGTTAAAATAAGTCGAAGACCTAAATCTCCTCCAGGGTGGAAAGCGGCAAAATCTTCGTGATTAAATTCTCTTGCAGTCATTAAAACTGCCACCAAAGCATCTCCGATTGCCAACGTAAGTGTTGTGCTCGAAGTGGGAACAATTCCCAGTGGGTCTGCCTCTCTGGAAATAGAAGCGTCCAATACGACATCCACCTTATTTGCCAATGGGGAATTAATGTTTCCTACCAATCCAATCAAGGGTGACTTTAATTTCCGGAGGATGGGAAGAAGTCTCACCAATTCATCCGTACTTCCACTTTTCGAAATGAGTATGGTTGGATCTCCAGGATGATAAATACCGAGGTCGCCGTGTAGCGCTTCAGCAGCATGAAGGAAAACAGCTTGAATACCTGTGCTACATAAGGTTGCAACGATCTTTTGACCTATATGGCCGGATTTTCCAATTCCGCATATCACGACTTTACCTGCATGATCGAGAATAATTTTTGCGGTTTGTACAACAGCATCGTCTATGCGGTCGGCAGCGTCGTTCAATTCTTTTGCTTCAGCTTTTAATGTCTGAGAAGCAATACCTTTCAGTGACAATTGTTTATTTTTATTCATATCCTATGGAGAAAGTCCGAAGAGTGGTGAGCTGTTTTCATCTTTTCCACAGTGTGTCCGCATGATCCTGTCCATCCGATGGATCCTGTGGACAGGATGCTGTGCACAGACTGTGCACGGTAAAGGTAATGAAGTCTCCCAATCCACCCTACCCCGACTTGTCGGGGGGTTCGGGAAGATCATTCGTCGATCGTAAATCATCAATCGTCAATTGCCAATCCCCACTATTTTTATAGAATAGTCTAACATACATAAATATTTGAAAACATACTATATTATTTTTCTAATATGAATAGACATTTTTTAGGTTGCTGTTGTAAAGATAATCCTTTTTGCTGTAATTTACCTTAAAATGAATACTCAAAATTTACACATCTAATGAACCCTTGACTAAACCAATTTATGATAAAATATTGGTATAAGATATTTACAATTTTTAGTGTATTATTCCTGACTACAGGTCAGGTTTATTCTCAACATCCTTTCTCACCAAGTTCTATTTTAGAGGTAGAAAAGTTATCTCCGGACGATGTTAAATCTTCTGGGGAACTGCTTATCTCACAATCCCTTGGATTTACTAAAATCGTTGGCGGCACAACTGATAACCTGGATGTATTGGTTATTGCAGTACATGGGTATAAATCTGAAGGATATGAATGGGTAGGGCCCATAACGAAGTTAGCAGGACGGTATGCAAACACCTACTTTTACAGATATGAATGGGAAATATGTCCACAAGAGGCGGGAGATGAGTTGGCAAGACAGATTGGGCCATTAGTAAAATCAATTCCTGGAATAAAACGGGTTGTGCTTTTTGGTCACAGCTATGGAGGCATTGTTGTTACATATTTTGCAAGTGAACTACAGATTCCACTTAGCGTGGAAATCCACACCATAGCCGCACCACTTGCGGGGTATCCTCGCATTTTTGAACAATGTGGAATTGAAAAGAGCAAAGATAAAAATATTATTTTCCCGTTTTGGGGATCATCCGTTCATCATTATCAATGGCGGACAGTTCATAAACAGGATAATGCATTTAACAAAATGCCTGATGATCCCCAGGTTGTTTTTCTACAGGGGAGCCAGGCGAAAAGATTGCCGGAAACTATGGATGGGCGCAGACTCGGTCATAACTGGTCAATCACATGGGTTATCGATGAGTATCTTGGCATCCGACACTCCCAGTAAATTCATTTTACCTAAATTAATTCGATTTTATTTTGACACTCGCCATCCGGTAAGTTAAACTTCAGTGATAATGAAGTCTTTGTCATACATTTTCCTGCTAACATTTTTAGTATCGTTCGGGTCTACTTCTGATATAAAATATTTCAGAACGGAAGATGATTTTCTTCGTGGTATTGAGATTACCGAAAAACGGTTAGGTTGGAAGGCATACCTTGAGGTTCACTATGATACTGAAGATCGTGTTATAAAAATTCAACATTTTAAGCGGAAACGAAAACTGCTCACCTATGTGGATTTCAAGTATGATTCTACAACCGGAGACCTCGCACTTAGATCATTTTTTAATGCCAAGGGAAATCTTATCAAAGATATACTTTTTGGACCAGAAGAAAATTTATCCCTAAAGTATATCAGGTACGTTTACGGTGTGGATCATGTCCTTGATTTTGGTGACAGGTTTACAGAAGTAGTGTATAAAGATAATAAACCTTCAGTTACTAAATTTTATGATGTAAACACTTTTCAATATGGAGAAATTGAGTACTTTTATGACGGAAGTGGAGAGCTCAGGCAGGAAGATTGGATTTCCAAACCCAGTGATCAATTAGTTAGACGTTTTCTTTATACTTATTATCCGGAAGATGGAATCACAGAATTATGGGAATATGATTCTACCCTGGCACAGGTGACACACCTCAAATTAACACCAGATAATAAAGCATTGCTATTTACCGTAGGTTTTCCACAAGATTCTTCATTTATTAATACTTCAAGGGTGTCTTATACTTTAACGGAGAATTTGGTGTCCGGCGCTATTAAATGGGAGTGGGAAGGAGGCAGACCGGATTTTAATGCTCCACACACCGCACTTTTATCACCCTCCGAAATGAAAGCAGGGACTTATGATTTGTTACAATTGGTGAATTCTCCTGATCTTGTGGATAGCGCCACCTATAAAATTACATTTTCCGGAGTGGGAAAGAGTGAATATCCATCGGTTGATATTACAATTGAGCAGGTAGAATACGATCTTGTCCCTCCGGAATACACTACATCCATCGATCCTGTCATAAGTAATCCCATTATATCATACAGTTTGAGCGAGAATCTATCCAAAGGTGAATTCAGGTGGATATGGACTGGTGGAGAAGTGGATACTTTAGCCCCTCACATATTCATGATCTCGCCTGGATTGGCTAATGCTGGTGAACATAATGATGTCCTATTTTTAGATGAACTTCCTCTGAATGATGGGTCTGTTTATTCCATTGAATTCAGGGGAGAAGATTTTGCAGGAAATGTAGGATCCCTCACTATTTTGGAAGGAATACGTTTTGACCAGACTCCTCCCAAGTTTCTTACCGTATTTCCAGAGGATCATGGATTTATGAATAATAAAAGGGTTTCTTATGAATTGAGTGAAAATCTTGCCAGTGGAATGGTTATATGGTACCAACTGAATGACGATTTAGACACGGTGAATATTCATGTAACGGATTTAATTACAAAAGAATTGGAGGCAGGATTTCACGACCAAATCTTATTTACAGACGCCCCAATTTTGATTGATGGAAATGTATACCACGTAGAATGGCGTGCTGTTGACTTCGCTGGGAACACTTCCGATACACTTAGAATGCGCCACATAACTCATGATACCACTGCACCTGTGCTGGTCATAGAAAAACCCGCCAATCATGCATCAATCAATCAATCATCAGTGGTTTATTCGTTTAGTGAGAATATGTCAGAAGCTGTCATTGAATGGACAAAATCAGGTTGGGGAATTGAAGACACGACTATTACAGTTCAGCTTAAAAGAAACTGGCTTGTAGAGGGGAGCAACCTGATCCTTGATCCCGAAATTTCCCCGAAATTAGACGATGGTACAAGATACGATATTACTGTAAAGGGACGGGACATGGCAGGAAATGAAGCCAAACCCTATAGGGTTTTTTCTGTGCTTTACGACGTTACTCCACCTCAGATTTCCGACTTATTTCCATCTGACAGCGTGTTTGTGAACTCCAGCGAAATTTCATATACATTAAGTGAGTCTGCCATTGAGGGAACTGTTATTTGGATGCAAGTATCCGGTAAATTTGACACAAAGTCTCCATTTGTGATCTCGCTAAAAAATGAAGAATTAGTAGAGGGCACACACGATATGGGACAGCTAATAAATAAACCTAATCTTCAGGACAGTTCCATTTATCAAATCATGTTTGTTTTTGCAGACTCGGCAGGTAATGTTTCGGAACAGAAGGTAGTAAATTGGGTTACGTTTGACACCAGTTCGCCTGAACTTGATGTAATGACACCCGACCATGATATTGCTGTCTCAACTTCAAATGTAACGTGGGTGACTGAAGAAAACCTCCGTAGCGCTACTATCGTATGGGAATGGATTAATGGCGCTTTCGATATTTTTTCACTCCATGAAATAGCCATAACAGAAAAAGGATTAAATAAAGGAAAGCATACGGAAATTGAGTTGTCTCTTCCTGATTTGGTAGAAGGCGCCGTTTACAATGTTTTTATGAAAGGAATTGACAGGGCAGGTAACCAGGCAACCTCCGAAATCGTGACAAATGTATTATTTGATGCGACTTCCCCGATGATATCCGGTTTTACTCCAAGGGATAATTCCTTTATTAATTCCGTTGAAATTACATATGAACTGAGCGAAAACCTGACAAATGGCACTGTTATATGGGAGCAGACAGAAGGGATTCCAGATCCCCTAACTCCTCATATTTCACAACTTGCAGATGAAGAACTGTTGAAAGGTCATCATAAAAACATCCAGCTTACTGATATGCCGGTTCTTAATGACGGGTCCATTTATAATATCACTTTTTCCGGAGAGGATCAGGCTGATAATGAATCAAACACGATTTTGATTAAGAACATAACCTATGATGTAACAAGTCCGGAGTTTGAAGTATCTTATCCTGTTGCATATACCCCAATACCGAATACGATGGTATCTTATGGCATCAGTGAAAATTTGTATGAAGGTGAAATAATCTACAGATGGGTTGGGGGGTCGCCCGATGGGAATGAACATGTTGTCAATCTGAAAAATGAAGAATTAAAAAGTGGCGATCATTCAGAGAATCTTTTCACTGATGTGGGACTAATAGAAGGAGCAATATATAATGTTATATTTAAGGGTAAAGATGCCGCTGGCAATGAATCTTTCCCAATAATTATTTCTGGGGTGTTATTCGATACCACGCCGCCTCAATTTGTAGATATTCTCTCTCAAGACGGCATTATATTTCGAACCCCATCTATTGCATGGGCTTTGAATGAATCCTTAGAAAAAGGGATGATTGTCTGGGAACAGACAGGAGGTCCAATAGATCAAAACTCACCCCATAAAGTTGACTTGGTTGATAAAGAATTACTCTCTGGTGCGCATCTATTTAACCTGACAAATGCCCCGATTTTACAAGATAGCGCTCTTTACACCTTGAAATTTGTAGGCGAAGATGGTGCCGGAAATGTATCCGACACAATGTTTATAAAGAATGTTCAATATGACTTTTCACTGCCAAGAATAGAAGTAACCTATCCGTTGGCAAATGGTTATACATCTTCGCCACGACTTAGTTATAAACTTAGTGAGGATCTTGCTGATGCGACCCTTATTTGGACTTGGCAGGGAGGGAATAAAGATGAAAAGTCGCTTCATTTTCTCTCTTTAAAAGAAGAAGAAATAAAAGAGGGGATATACCAAAAATTTTCATTTGTGGAAAAACCGGAACTCATCGCAGATGCTGTCTATTCCATAGAATTCAGTGGTTGGGATTTGGCAGGGAATGAAGCAATTCCCGTAATCATACCAAACATTGTGTATGATCCGGTTCCTCCTCAGTTTACTGTTACGTTCCCCAACAATGGGATGTATGTAAACCACGAAAAAATAGAATATTCAATCAGTGAACACGTAGTGAGTGGAACTGTATCTTGGAAACAGGTTGGCGGAGTAAACGACCCCGAATCGCCTCATATCATGGAATTGTATGGGGATGAATTAAAAGGTGATGTCCTATTCTCAGGGAGATTGTTTAATTCTCCAAAACTTCAAGATGGATCGGTTTATGATATATTATTTACTGGAATTGATAAAGCGGGAAATGTTTCAGATACAACCAAAGTTTCGAATGTCAAATATGACGTAACAAAGCCGGAATTAATTGTGCAATACCCTCAGTCCAATAGTTATGCCCGTACAAATAGTATAAGTTATACCCTGAATGAAAATATAAAAATTGGGGTTATTACCTGGCAGAGGACCGGAGGAGAGGAAGACCCTGATTCACCCTATAATATTCCCCTGATCGACGATGAATTATCACAAGGTCTACATGGAAACCAGGTTTTATTGAATTCCCCTGATCTCATTGATGGCTCTATATACGAATTGACATTTATTGGCATTGATAGCGCAGGAAATCAATCTGAACCGGTTGTCATACCCAATGTAATTTTCGATGCTACACCACCCGTCATAAGTATTTTCTTTCCAACAAAGGGTAGTTACGTTAATAATCATTTAATTTCATATACCTTAAGTGAGACTTTGGCAGAAGGTACGGTGGAATGGAAAACAATTGGGGGTATTCCCGACCCGGAATCACCTCATCAAGTAACCCTTTCAAACGAAGAGCTTAAAGAAGGGTCACATCTTGATGTCACTTTGGTTAATCAGTCTGACCTTAACGATGGGACAATCTATCGGATTTCCATGAGTGGGAAAGATTTCGCCGGGAATGTTTCTGACACCATAGTTGTGGATTCAGTGACATACGATATTACTATACCTGAAATATCTGTTTCTTACCCAACTGTAAATACTTTTGTAAAAAGTACCACCCTATCTTACCATTTGAGTGAATATTTAAGTGAAGGTACGATCACTTGGGTTTGGGCAGGAGGAACACCTGACTCTCGCGCACCCCATCGTGGTTCACTAACAGAAGATGAAAGAATAAATGGAGATCACGATGAGGTCAAAATTGCAGGAAGTCCAATCCTCGTTGATGGTGCGATCTATTCCATTATATTCAACGGCAGAGATAGGGCAGGGAATCAAGCCGAAGCAACTGAGATTAATGATATTATTTACGATGGAACTCCACCATTCATTACAAATGTCTACCCCAAGAACGATTCGTTTATAAATAAACCGGTAGTATCGTACATCATGAGCGAAAAGTTGGCTTCCGGAAAATACATCTGGGTGACAAAAGACAGGAAGAGTGGTTCCGATACGATTCAGGAAGTGATGTTAACAGGTGAAGAATTGAAAAGTGGATCTCATGATTCGCTCGATTTTACGGGCAGGATAGAACTTCAAGATGGAAATCGATATACCATAAAGGTCGTGGGTGAGGATGCAGCAGGTAACCTATCGGACACCCTGTATATTAAAAATGTAACCTATGATATTACTGCACCCATAGTCGCGGTCAATTATCCTTCAAATGAGTCATCTGTTAATAATGTAGAAATAGGTTTTACCCTTTCTGAGGAACTTTTGTCTGGCAAAGTAATCTGGACTTATATTTCTGGTATACCTGATGAAAAAGCTCCCCATGTTGTTAATCTTGAGAAGGTAAAAAAAGAGGCTGGAGAACATCCCAGGTCGGGTCTTTTATTCCCTCCCAAATTAGTTGATGGGGCTGTTTACAATCTTTCGCTGTTCGGTGAAGATTTTGCCGGGAATGTATCGGATACTGTTTCAGTCGACAATGTATTGTTTGACGTTACCAAACCGGAAATTGCCATACATTCACCGCTTTCCTCTTCTGCTCAAAACCATGTGAAGATCTTCTATTCCTTAAGTGAAAACTTAGCGGATGGGAAGTTAATATGGGAAAGAACGGGTGGAAAAACAGATGAAAATTCTCCTCATATTTTAGAGATAGTAGAGGAAGGGTTGGAGACAGGAGATCACATGGATTTCGAGGCTTTTCCCACAAAAGCTCTTAAAGATGGTTCAATATATCGGATAAAAATGATAGGGGTGGATATGGCAGGAAATTTAGCCGATTCTGTCATGGTTTATGATGTTTTGTATGATACAACAACTCCGGTTTATCAAATATTAAATCCTGTTGCAAGGACAGAAATGAATTCGACTGTATTATCTTACACTCTGTCAGAATCATTAGAAGAAGCTAACCTGACTTGGGAAAGGATGGGGGGAGAAGAAGACCCCAATTCACCCCATCAAGTCACCCTATCGGTAGAGGAGAAACTGTCGGGTCAACATGAAAATATTGTTCTATTAAATTCCCCACAATTAGTAAATGGAACCATTTATAAACTGACTTTACTTGGGAGAGACAAGGCGGGTAATTCGGGGAAAGAAGTCATAATTCCCAATATTCGTTATGATGATGAACCTCCAATCCTGACTATAACATCTCCAAAAGCAGGTTCTTTTATTAATTCCTCAAAATTAACCTATTCTTTATCCGAAAAATTGAAAGAGGGACTTGTTTCATGGATATGGATGGATGGGACAGAAGATGAACAAGCGCCACACGAAGTTCACCTGACAGACACCGAACTTACAGCGGGATTACACTCAGATATTGTACCCGTCGAGAGTCCTGATTTAACAGAGGGAGCAATTTATGACATTAAATTTGAAGGTATGGATTATGCGGGGAATGAGGCAATTACCGTTAAAATTTCCGGTGTAAGATTTGATGCTCAACCCCCTATATTTACCTGGATTTCCCCCACAGATTCTTTATACATCAATTCATTTGAGATTGGTTACACTCTATCCGAGAACCTGAAAATAGGTACTTTGATATGGGACAGAACAGGAGGTGCAGATGACCCGGATTCACCTCATACGGTTGAATTGGTCGATGGGGAATTAGAATTCGGGTTACACGAAAGGATATTGCTAAAAAATACTCCTCCAATTATTGATGGCGCTAACTATGATATCAGATTTGAAGGAAGCGACATAGCTGGAAATGAAGCAGATTCAAAAACCGTTAAAAATATCCTTTTCGATATTACACCACCGGAAATAGTTGCGGACTATCCAGCTCCCGGAAGTAGCGTGAATTCCTCAACAATCTCCTATATGATTACCGAATCTCTTAGTAAAGGAAAAATCACATGGACGCCTTGGAGCAATGGGAAAGAAAATATGAATTCAATCATTGAAAGAGATTTGATATCTCACTTACTTGTTAAAGGAGATCACCGGGATGTAATTCTAAATCCCGACCTGGTAAGCGGTACAAACTACACAGTTAAGATTTCTGGGGTTGACCTTGCGGGGAACAAGGCATCCGGCATGATCATCGAATCTGTCACATTTGATAATGAACCTCCACGACTGCATATAGAAATTCCAGGGGATAACAAGTTCATCAATGAACCGAGAATTACTTATAGTTTGAGTGAGCATCTCGAAAGCGCATCATTAA
Organism: Fidelibacterota bacterium; assembly: GCA_022562455.1. Lineage (GTDB taxonomy): Bacteria > Fidelibacterota > Marinisomatia > Marinisomatales > SCKK01 > SCKK01. The sequence continues at coordinate 10,076 of JADFPG010000078.1, forward strand.
TTTGGACGTGGATATCAGGGACAGAAGACAGTCGGTCTCCCCATAGCATCAAGTTGGTAAGTGAAGAATTAGATTCCGGATTACATTCAGACGTTTTGCTTACAAATTCTCCGGAACTACAGGATGGAGCCATCTATTCAATAACATTGCAAGGCACAGACCTGGGAGAGAATGAAGGTAATCCTGTGACAATAGAGCAAATGTTATTCGATACGACCTCACCGCAAATCTCATTAAAATCTCCGGAGAATGGTGAATACATCAATTCGCTTAAATTATCTTACACCATATCAGAAAATCTACAGGAGGCGAAAGTTTCCTGGATTCGTACCGGGGGAATTGAAGATCCTGATTCTCCTCATATTATTTTGATGGAAGGAAACGAACTTGAAATGGGTGAACAGATTGATAAAGAGTTAACACAACAGCCCGGTTTGGTGGATGGCGCTATTTACGTATTAAAAATTATTGGGAGTGACCTTGCAGGAAATAACTCCACTGAAATCGTCGTTGAAGATGTCAGTTATGACATTACTTTACCGGTATTGACAGACTTTTCCCCGGTTGATGGTTTTTATATTAATAAAATAGAAGTCAGTTACACATTAAGTGAAACTCTTTCTGAAGGGATGATGACTTGGGAGGCAACAGATGGCATAACGGATAGTAAATCCCCTCACACTGTCATTTTAACAGGTGATGAACTTTCTACTGGACCCCATTCAAATATATTACTCTCCAATTCACCCGATCTTGTAAGTGGAGTTGAATATCGAATCAATATCAGTGGAGTAGATCTTGCAGGGAATAAGGCTGATTTGGCTGAAATTGAACACGTAACATATGATACTGTACGTCCGGTGATTACCCTTTTAGCGCCGGTTAATCAATCTTATGTCAATCATTCCAGGATTTCGTATGAATTAAGTGAATTGTTGGATTCTGGCTCTATAAAGTGGATTCCTCAATCAGGTGGGAATGAAATCACTAAAAGGTTTTCCGGTGGAATGCTTGAAAGGGGAGAGCATTTTGATGTAGTGTTGTCTGTGCCCCCACAACTGACAGACGGCGAAATATATACTTTGATAGTCGAGGGTAGTGATAAGGCTGGGAATAACGCCAAGCCAGCGGAAGTGGAATGGATGGCTTACGATGTCACACAACCCACTATCACAATTGATTTACCAGAGCCTCATACTTTGGTAAAAGAAAAGGTGATTAACCTCACCATAAGTGAGGACCTTGACTCGGCAAAGATCATGTGGGTCAGGGAATCCGGAGGAACAGATGAAAATTCACCTCACATTCTGAAATTGATTGGAGACTACCTCAAAAAGGGTCAGCACTCGAGTGTTAAATTAGAAGGTTCCGACGCAATTCAGGTGGGATCTATCTATTCTATCACAGTCCAGGGCATTGACCTGGCTGGAAATCAAAGCAGTCGTATGACGATTAGAGGAATTGACGTGATACAGGACTTGGAGGGGGACTGGGTATACAAAGGAGCTCTTATCACGGTTATTTGGTCATTCCATGGGGAGACTAATTTTACCCAAGGAGTTATGATGGGAAGCCGAATCAGTAATGAAGAACCAGGAACTTATATCCTCGATTTCACCACAAAGCCTTTTAAGATGGAGATAAATTTTGAATCAGGGATTAAACGGTATACATTATTTGAATTTACCGGAAATAATAAGTTAAAGGTTGTTATTTCGACAAAACCACCTGAATCCTGGACAGATGGTGATCTCATGTTTTTTGAAAAGACGGAATATTCCGTTCCATAATTATCTTGTTATTTGTTATGGATAATGGTAATGCCTCAGTCACGGGGGCATAATTGAAGAACCAAATCCCCTGTCTGCCGACAGGCAGGCAAACTCTCCCAAAGGGACTCCTGTGGAGCAAGAACCAAAGAATACCTGTTTGACTGCATCACGCAGGCAGGAAACTTGATGATCACAAAGAATATTTTGTTCTTGGCTATTGGTTCTTGGGTTTTTTGAATTCCCCTTTTCACGTATCACTGAGGGATTACGGATAATGAAACCATATCCTGTTTTTTTATGTTCATTTAAGTTAAATTTGCGTCCGAAATTTTGAGAGAACACAAAACTTTTAAAGGAGGAAACAATGGCAAAAAAACCACAAAGTTTTGCCGAGAAAGCTGCAAGAGGAGCAAAAAAAGAAAAGCAGTTCAAAATGGTAAAATACATTAAATCAGTAATATCAGAGAAAACAGGCAATTATCGATTTCAAGAATCTATGTTGAAAATACCTCCTGGTATGAGTTTAGATGCTTACCTAAAACAGTTAGAGGAACAAGATCAATTTCCTGAAGAATTTGAGGAACCAGCAGTGGAAGAGGAAATAAAAGATAGCGATTCTAATGAGCAGATGATTGAAGCTATTGAAAAATCCGATGGGGATGGCGAATCAGAATCGAGCAAAGTAGAAAATGGCGGCGATAAAACCATAGCTGAAGCAGGTACCGATACTACCAGTGTATCAAAAGTGATAGAAACCGCTTCCTCGGATACTAAATAATAAAATATTGCAATGGAGAGATGGCCGAGCGGCTGAAGGCGCACGCTTGGAAAGCGTGTTTACGGTATCCCCGTAACGGGGGTTCGAATCCCCCTCTCTCCGCACCTCTACGTTACACTACGAGGCGCAGGCCAATATACGTTTGCTTTGCTCACCACGATTGGCAGGCCTGCCTTCGCTTATCTATGATCGGAATGCTCCTATCTTCAATTTAAACATACAAGGAAGTGGACATATTGAATAAGTGGTTTGTCTATGTGATCACTTCGGAAGAAGGTTTAACGTACACTGGGATCACACATAATATAGAGAAGCGTCTTGCTGAACATAATGAAGGTAGGAGCAACTATACGAAGAGGGGAACAAACTGGAGAATTGTTTACCGGGAAGAGTTTGAAACGAGGACTGAAGCCAGAAAACGAGAAAAGTACTTCAAGAATAATGCAGGAAAAGAGTGGTTGAGAAGAAGAGGAATCCTGTGAAATGGCGGTTCGAACTTGTCCCTCGTAGTGAAACGTAGAGGGATCCCCCTCTCTCCGCTGACGAAAATCCCCATTTATCGATGGGGCTTTCTGTTTATTCAAGTATTGAATTATTATCGATTAGATTAGTCAATCATTGTCAAATGGATTCAAATATACCCAGTTTAGGAGACACTTTTTAGGGACACACCTTCTAACGTGTTTCATCAGGGAGCAAGTTCTTGAGTAAGCGGAGATAGAGT
>JADFPG010000001.1 GCA_022562455.1 Fidelibacterota bacterium
CTGTAGGACTAAACCGAACACGTGCGAACAACATCAAAGATTTAAAATCAAACAATTTATGAATCTTTTTTTGCTGAGAACTCGAAATACCCCACTTAGAAAGGTTTGCTAAAAGGGTATTGATCGATTTTTTATCCTTTGGCACCCTACTACCCATGATTGAAATGCGTCTTTCAAGTTCAACCATTAGGTCAAAGAACTCTTTTAAATCGGCCGTTACCCAAGGGGTGAAGAGCTCGTTTTTTATACCTTCACAGATGTTTTCAATAAGATCAGATGGATCAAGAACAGACTTTGAGAGCTCTGCAAAACCGCCATCCCAAAAGGACGGCCTCAACGGAATTTGAAACTTTGCGATGAGCCTCCTGTTGAAGTCAAGTTCTGACTTGCTTCTATACAGGTAAGTAATTTCTTCGGTACCTACTAAGTAACCTTCTTGATATAAAGGTTTCGAAGCACTTGGCGGAGCAATGCCTAGAAGCCGTATGAGAATAATATCATGTTCTGAATTGCGAGTAATCCTACCCGTTGCATATGGCAATCCGAACACATAAACGTAGCCATGCTTAGTGTGGTTTGCCCTAGTCGCGAAGGAACAAGCAACCAATAATGATTGGGTAAGATCAAATAACGGTGTTCCACAAACTTGGTAATGTTGGAGAATGCTCCATCTGACTAATTCTCGATCTCGAATCTGTTCATATCCCTCTATCTTATGGGCCTCAAGTGCCTCTAATAGAAGTCTACCTGATTGCTCAAGAACCATAAATCTTCTATGGATATCGTCTTGGGATAAAATTTTCTTATCGGGCGCAACGCGAAATATTGTTGGGTAAAAGGTTGATGCTCCTCCTTTGTTTTTGTAATCGGCTGTCTGCCCACGAAATAGCATTATATAATCCTTATTCAGTATGGATAGCTGCGCAACCCTCATTATGAGATCGGTATATGATTTGACCGGAAAAGGATCTGCTTTTGGCAGTGGAGTCTTATCGAAATCGTAATGTCTCTTAAATTCAGGAGTGAGTGATGCCTTAATTTCGCGCATTTCCCAAGAACTCAGCCTAGCCAAGTGAACCGTACAGCATGTTCCACAAGTGTGAGATCATCATAAACGTAATTGCAAAAATTCATCATAAGGAGAAGACAGGAATAATAAAAATAAAGCTACGAAACCTTGTGTCTAAAAACATCGAGTTTAAGTTTTAACACTCACTTGCTCCGGCGGAGGGACTCGAACCCCCGGCCTGGTGGTTAACAGCCACTCGCTCTACCAACTGAGCTACGCCGGAATTTTTTTATTGATTACAAAGACACAAAGAAAAAAGTAACATCCTTATTATTCTTCCTATCTTTGTGGTTCCAAATTAAAAAGCGCTACGAATTTAGGAAAGAATAAAAAGTGAAAAAACCTTTACATTTCCTTCTCGGCTTCCAAAATTCGACCCTCAACAAACATTCCACTCTTCATCTGAGCCTCAGACATATAAACCACACCATTTTCATTATGTGGTATTCCATATATCGAATGAATTGATTTCAGTCCACCAAGCCATTTGCGTTTGTCCATTATATAGACCAAATCTCCTGGATCTGCAGCCATTCGTGCCATATCCTGTTGAGAAAACCTGATTACATCTTCTTCTCCGTTCCCAATCTGCCATTGAACAATTACTTTTTCACCCTCTGTTTCATTTACTTTACTGCCCTTAAATTTTTGTTTAGCCTGATCAATAGACCAGGAAGTAAGCCCAGCAGTATGCTCCTCAATATTAAAGGGGACCAGCCAGGTAAATATAACAGGAACCAGAAATATTAGAATTACTGCTGATATAACTTGAATCTGTATGGAACCAATCCCCAAAATAACAATTATGAAAGCGACGGAGGCAAATATTCCCAGACCTAAATAAGTCTGTTTTTTATTGATTAAAGCAACAATCCTATTCTGCCAGGAGGTGGTCAAGACTACAATAACAGCCACACCTGAACAAACCACCATATTATACAGAGCTCGAATATAGGAATATGGATGGTCTAGGTTCATGTGGATGCCATGGTCAAAAGGCGCTATTAATATCCCGGGATACCTGGCCCCCAGAACCATCAGGGCCACACCCCCAATAAAAGTAGTCATAACTGCTGCGGGGCTAAATCTTTTCCAGAAAACACCAAAAAATATGCCCACAACCAGAGGCGGTGTTAAGGTTGAATGGAAATATCCGTGGGCTTCATAAACCGTAGGAAAATTCTTGAAAGCCAAAACAGATAAAACACCTAGAATGGTGATACCTACAGAAGCATAGCGCGCGGCGAGTAATTCTCTTTTATCCTGGTCATCTTTAAGGATTGAAGTTGAGGATTTAAAAAATGATTTCAAGGGACGGTAAACATCGTTTACAAAAATTGCCGCTGTGGCATTTATCAGAGTATCCACCGTGCTCATCAGGGCGGCTGTCAGGGCGGCCATGATAAAACCGAATACTCCCGGCCTGGAAACAATGTTAGCAACGATCACAAAAATCTGATCTGGGGATACGTTGGGTGAAATCACATCAGGGCTAGCCACGGAAATCGCTTTACCTATCCAGCCGGCATTGCCCACAACTATAGCAGACAGGGGCAGGATAAAAAGAATATTCACCGCCGCAGCCTTGCGCCCTTCATTTACACTACGGCAGGCCATAAAGCGCATGATCAGCCCCTGATTCATGAATAAAAACCCTATGGATCCGGCAATGGCATCCTGCCAAAATATGCCTACAAAATTGAAATTTGAAGGCTGATTAAAATCCGCAAGGGGCAGCTTCCAGGTCTCCGGCAAAAGATTCCAAAAGACATCAAAACCTCCTAAGTAGGTTATTCCGAATACAAATAACATGAATCCTGCCAATAAAAGGATAAAACCCTGGATTAAATCAGTGAATATGACCGCTGTTTGTCCCCCAAAGGTGATATAGATACCGGTTATAACAGCAATAACGATGATGGCTCCCATTAAGGTAATCGGAAAGGTAGCACCTAAAATGGTCATAGTTTCCGGGAGCATGGGTATAAGTGCTTTACCCAGAGTTAAAAATCCTATGCCAATATAACCGATCATATAGAGTAACAGCAGGATGGTGGCCAAAAATCGTGCCGAGGGACTAAAGCGTTTCTCGAAATATTCAGGGATTGATCTTACTTTGGAATAAACGATGATGGGCAGCCAGCCAAACATGAAAAAGGCAATAAAAAACCAATCGTTTAAATAAGTCATGGTGGAGGAAATTCCGTGTTCGAACCCCTTAGCAGAGTATTTTACAAAGCTATGACTGCCCACGCCTGTGGCCACAATTGACATGGCAATAAGCCACCACGCAAAACGACGTCCTCCAAAGAAAAAATCTGCGGTAGACTTCGTATATCTACCAAAATAACTTCCGAACAACATGATGACCATAAAATAAATGACCATGACAATCCAATCAGTGCTGGTGCCGATATTATGAAAGGTTGTCTGTTCCATTAAATTCTTCCCTTAATCCGAGAATTAACCCACACAGCGCCGATGATTGATCCCAAGATAACAAAACCGGCAATCCAGCCGGCTGTTTTTTCATGACCGAGAGCCGCCAGGGTCATGGTACCATGAAGTGCGAGATACCAGATAAATCCAAAAATAAGAACCCAGAACCATTTTTGATGGCTGGGTCGTTTAAGATTAAAGGAGCCCGATTTAATAGTAATGATTATTCCCGCCAGAAACAATAAACCACCCAAGCCGTAGAGGTACAAAAAGGGCCACCAAGTATGGGAATATTCAGTAAAAAAACTCATATGTTACTCTTTTTTAAACCCTCAAATAAGGGGTAAAGCAGGGACCAGGTTTCTTTTAATCCTTGCACCTGGACTTTCGTATGCCCGATCACGGGCATAAAATTCGTGTCCCCTGCCCACCGTGGAACAAGATGATAGTGAACATGCTCTTCAATTCCCGAACCAGCGGTTTTGCCGAAGTTAGCACCAAAATTGAATCCATCCGGATTTACAGCTTTTTTCAAGACTTTCATTGCGGAATCGGTCAACGACGTTATCTCAGTCTTTGTTTCGATTGATAGCTGTGAGGGATCTGCAACATGCTCATAAGGAGCAATCATCAGATGAGCGTTGTTGTATGGATAAAGGTTCATCATAATGAATGCCAGATCACCCCTGTGAAGTATTAACATTTTACGATCATCGTCACGATCGGGTTTATCACAGAAAATACACCCTTCATCCTTGGGTGCTTTCACATATTCAATTCGCCATGGAGCCCAAAGTGTTTTCATGGTTGATGGTGATTGGTGAATGGTAACTGGTTAGCGGTGAGTGCCTGCCCCGTAAGGAGCTTGCCTGTCCCGTAGCGAAGGATGAGCGTATCGGGGCGACTGTACGAGGGTAGCTGGTGAGCGGTCATAGATTATGATTTATATTGATTTCTCTGTTTATTGAGATAGGCAATGTAACCATTAATTTTTTTCACTAATTCATACCCAGTTTCTTTAAGATGTGTACATTGCTCAATGTCATAATAGTTCTCATCGATACAGATATTGAGATCATCAATAATTTCTTCAGTTGAACCACGAGCGATACGACAAAACTGGATTGATTCTTTATAATGCCAACGACCATGTGCTTCTGCAATGTTATTTGTAACAGAAATGATCGCGTCTCGCATTTGACTTGTCAGATTATATTTTTCTCCTTCAGGTAATTTGTTAATAATATGGTATACTCTTTTTCTAAACACTCGTGAATGTTTATATACTTCAAAATCATCCAACCTATAACGATCAGGTTCGCTGATAAAATCAATTTCAGCTACTTCAACATCTTGATAATCAGCCATTAAAATCCTCACCAGCTACCCCCGTACGGTCGTTCCTCCCTACGGGGCAGGCATTACACCAGCTACCACTCTACCAGCTACCACTCCACCAGCACCCATCTCCCTACTCTTTACCCCCATTTTTCCCCGCCTTGATAATCTTTTGTTCAAGGTCTTTAGGTACCTCTTCATAATGACTGAATTTCTCTTTATGTATTGCTCTGCCCCCTGTGATGGAACGGAGTGTTGTAGAATACCGATATAGATTTGCCTGAGGTACATAAGCTTTGATAATCTGGTTTCCATCCTCAGAATCCATCCCGAGGATTTTCCCTCTTCTACCGGAAATGTCTCCCATAACGTCACCCATATGGACATCAGGAACTTTTACTTCAATTTCATAGATAGGTTCTAAAAGGCAGGGTTTTGCTGATAGAAACGCTTCTTTAAAAGCGCCTTTCCCTGCAATCTGAAATGCGATGTCTTTTGAATCTACAGAGTGCTGTTTCCCATCGTAGAATTCCACTTTTAGATCAACTATTCTATAACCAGCTAAAGCACCCTCTGTAGTTGCAGCATTGACTCCCTTTTCAACAGATGGAACAAAAACACGGTCAACATGTTGCCCCACCAGTGAGTTTGTAAATTCCACACCACTTCCACGTTCTTTCGGTTCAACACGCATCCAGACTTCGGCAAATTGTCCAGAGCCACCCGACTGTTTCTTATGGCGAAATTTGGATTCCCCATGCACTTTAATCGTTTCTCTATATGGGATTCTTGGCTCGATAAGGTCAACCTCTACATGAAATTTTCTTTTTAATTTATCCACTACAACTTCCAAATGAAGCTCACCCTGGCCTGATATGATGGTCTGACTGAGTTCGGAGTCCACTTTGAAAATAAAGGTAGGATCCTCCTCATGGAGAGTAGAAAGACCTGTGGCAATTTTATCTTCGTCCCCCCTGGATTTGGTGACTACAGCAGCATTAATATTTGGTAAAAGAAAATCGATACTGGGAAGTTCTATCTCAAATTTGGGACTACACAACGTGTCACCGGTATGAGTGTTCTTCAATTTTACCACAGCGCCTATATCTCCAGCCACCAATTCACCCACATCCTTTCTATCTTTTCCATTCATGACGAAAATTTGTCCTAACCTCTCAGTAGTCTGTCGACTGGGATTCCTCAAATCCATCCCCGCTTTTACTTTTCCGGAATAAACACGAAAGAAGGATAACTCTCCCACACGCGCTTCGCTTAGAGTTTTAAAAACCTGAATACTGGTTCGATTATCCTGTGTTGTTTTTAATTCCACTTCTTCATTAGTACCCACTTTGAAAACCTGGATTGAAGAAGTATCAGCTGGAGACGGACAATATTTTGTAATAATATCCATCATTCTGGTAACACCGACATTGGTGAATCCGGAAGTACAAACCAATGGAATAACGGAACCATTTATAATTGCATCATGCATACCGCTACGCAAGTTATCTTCCGTCAATCCGCCCTCATCAAAAAATTTCTCCATCAATGTATCATCCGACTCGGCAATATTTTCAATGAGCTCCTCATGCAGTCCATCAATTCTGTCAACCCAATCTGCTGGTAGGTCATTCACTCCATATTTCCCCTGCCCATTTGCATCATAGGTGAACATTGCCTTACGAAGGACATCAGCGACTTGATTAAATCCAGGCCCTGCATTAATGGGTAGTGTAAAAGGAAAAATCTTTTTAGAGAATCTGTTCTTTAGTTTTTCTAAAATGGCTTCGAAGTGGGTATTTTCTTTATCCATCATATTGATGGCAAAAAACTTTGGCAATTTATTTTGTTCAGCGTAATCCCACACCAATTCCGTTCCAGTCTCGACTCCTGAAACACCCTGTACTACAATCAATGCCAGATCAGAAACGTGAAGAGCGGCTTTTGTGTCCCCCATAAAATCAAAAAATCCTGGTGTGTCCAAAGAATTTATTTTTTTACCCTCCCAGTTACAATGAAGAGTACTAACACCTATGGAAATGTGGCGGGTAATTTCATCCTTATGGTAATCTGAGATGGTAGTACCATCCTCAATTTTTCCCAGGCGATTGGTTTTCCCACTGGAATATAGCATCGCTTCTGCCAAGATAGTTTTCCCAGATGTTCCATGACCTACAATTGCAAGATTACGAATATCTGAAGGTTGAACAAAACTCATTGAAATCCTCTCTATAGCAAATGGTTAAAAACAAAAATAATTTCTTCTTGATGGATTAATTAATTGTGAATTCAAAGTTGCGGAGTATAAAAAATTCACCGTAGCAAATCAAGACTTTTCCTATCATTTTCTAACTCAATGAATTCCCTTAAAACCGGAATTAAATACCGATCATGAATTTCTAATTTCCGGAATGATGTTGCCATCACTCGCAATCTTTGACTCAACGGTTTCACTTTATTTAATACAATAAACTTGTCCCCATTAATTGTGCAAAATCCTCCGATAAAATCACCCTTACCTTCAAGTAAGGTAACATCCATCTCTTCTGCCAACCGTTCAAATTGTTCAAACAACCAATTTTCATCCATTACAGGACCTCTTCTCTCCCAGATTCTTCGAGCAAATTAACCAGTTCCCTCACATCCTCAACTCTGTCTCTCGATACCACAAGCGTGGCATCTGGTGTATTGATAATTACTACGTTATCTATCCCGATTACTGCCGTCAGTTTCCCATTGGAATGAATCAGGTTATTTTCTCCATCCAGTACAATTACATCTCCCTTGACGACATTTCCCATTCCATTTTTCGGTGATAATTCAAAGAACGAATTCCATGATCCCACATCACTCCACTGAAATTCTGATTTGACCATATAGATATTATCGCTCTTTTCCAATATACCATAATCGATAGATTCAGGTTTTATTAATTCCCATTGATCCAAAAGAGTTGAATGATAGTATCTCTTCCCCAGCGCATCATAAATTGCCAACAAAGATTGCGATAGTTCGGGCATATGTAATTCGATAGCACTAAGAATCGATGAGACTTTCCAAACAAATATCCCGCTATTCCACAGAAATTCTCCACTTCTCACAAACCTTTTTGCAACTCTTTCATTCGGTTTTTCCGCAAAGGTTTTTACCATGTATACTTTCCCCGGCACGGTTTCTTTACGCTTGTCAAATTGGATATAGCCGTAACCAGTGTGGGGTGAATTGGGAACAATTCCGAAGGTGATCAAAGCATCTCTACCAACAGTAAGATTCATTGCCATTCGCAGAGCGCTGGAAAACTTTTGATGACCAATAATGAGATGGTCTGCGGGGAAAACCCCCATGATGGAATCCGGATTTTTTGCTGCCATGTGTAGAGCTGCAAGCCCAATACAGGGTGCTGTATTCTTCCCAGATGGTTCTACAATTATCCGGTCAGGTGAAATACCTTCAATCTCATTTTTTATGATTTCTTCAAGATCAGGTCCTGTAATAATATAAATGTCCTCTACGAAATTGATTTTTCGAAGCCTGTCAACCGTCATCTGAAGCATGGAATGATCGCCTAGTATTTTCAAAAGTTGTTTGGGACGTGAATTCCGACTTAAAGGCCAGAATCGAGTACCCCGACCACCTGCCATGATGACACAGACTATTTTCCTTTTCCCTTTAACTTTCACCATCATTCACTCTTCGTCTGGATAGGTAAGTTCAATTCCTTCCACATCCCAATTAGCCCTTACTTCTATTGTATCCTGGGTCATTAAAAATGGTTCGGATGGGATGAACGGAATCGCTCTCCCCGGAGTATAACGTCCATTTTTATCCGAATCCTGAAATGCACTTAATATCCAATCCTCTGCCGGTAGTTTTTTAAAGTTAAATTCACCCTTCGAATTTACAACTACGCTATAAGAAATAATTGAATTTTCTACCGGTTTTGCCTCAACAATCGAGCCCAAAACGTATTCCCCAAGTACTTTACCAGAGATCCCTCCTTCTCCCCCATCCAACCTAATTTTGATTGGATAGGTAAAAACGGTATCAGCCATGTTAATACTGTCTCTTGAAAACAACCGGTTGGCAAACAAATTCAGTCTATACTCCTTATCAGGATCCCACTCCAATCCAGGCATGAGAACCAGACGAGTCGGATTTTCCCATTCTAACATCAGCGGCAATTCAACCCCGCCCGTATCTTCCAATGTTGCTACTATACTGTCTGTACTGGACACTGTGACACCGTCGAATTGAACATTTATTGGCGTGAATCCCTCAGTTAATTTAATCGTCTTTCCAATTTCAGGGAATATGATTGAGACCCTCAGACTATCCATTTCAGGAACTTGAATTTCTTTTGACATCGGCTCCAACTCCTGATCCGTTGAATCCCGAAAATCAGAAACATGGGTGGTATATTTGTTACCTGGAATTAAATTTGAAACCTGAAATCTTATTTCTTCAGAATTCCCTTTAAATTGGTAAATAATATCGGGGATCACTTTGTATTCACTCTCAAAAGAAAATAATAGTATGGGCATATTTTGTGATGAAAGAGAGACAGGAGTAGTAAAACGAATTAAACCCTGTGCATGGTTTTCCATTTGGATATTTACTACTTTAAAAGGGGGGACTTCTTTAAAAATTCGCATATTTATATTGTGGACAGTATCGTTAGGCGCAATCGAAATAGACAGCTTCCAATGAATTCCATAAGGCATCCTCGAAGGGACAACAGGGAATGGGGATCTACCTCCTGTAAATGCAATCACCAGATACTCACCCGGGGCAAGGTAAGAAAATGAATAGTGACCCTCATCATCTGTTTCCGTTACATAGTCCGGCTGTCTTAGGAATAAACTATCAGCCATTTCCTCCCTACTTTGATAAAGATAAACCAGACTCGATTTCTCCGGTGAACCATATACCCTACCAGAAATCATTCCTTCAGAGATTTTATCCCCCGTACTGAAAGCAAGCTGGTACACACGATCCAGACGGTTACGATGTTCATCCAAAATGTCTCTTGTGAGGGTTAATATGTACGTTTGATTCGAAGCAAGATTTTCAGGTAATTTAACCGTAACCATTTCTTTTTTAATTTTGAGCTCTACCGGTGTTTTCATAACAGGAAGCAGATTGATTCCATTATCCAATGAGGTCTCATCAAGTCGCTCCGAAAAAACAAGCAACACAGATAATCCGCCACTGATATGCGTGGTTCCGGAAAGAGGCTCAACTGAAACAAGAGATGGAGATGTTTTATCGACAGGACCTCCAGGAGGTGGCCCCACGGCAGCACAACCCAACAAGAAAAATAAGAAAAAGCTAAAGCAGAATTTGTAAAGCGGATTGATGAAGTTATGTTTATCCCGTAGGGAGCATTTCCCAATAGACATCGGGAAAAGGGAGAGTGATAGGGTAATGGAGTGACGGAGTGATGGAGTGATGAGACACTTTGTTGGACCGTTCATTTGAAACAACTCTCAGACTCAATTTTATCCCGGATGATGTACAATTCCATCGATGAGTAATAATCACTGTATACCATTATAAACACGTAGTTACGACCTGCCCATACCGTTGATCATCGGGATCAGTCGGGGTAGTTCCATAATAAGCAGAAAAGTATCCGAAGGGTACAACTTAATTCGGAGATCCTGCGGAAATGAAGCTTCTCCACGGGATGTTTCGGAGATAAAATCGAGTCATAATTCAAATAAAAAAAGTCTCTTGAGTACTCTGTTTGCCCCGTAGGGAAGAATGACCGTATCGGGGTGCCTCCGCTGTAAATACATAATACGAGATCATTTCTTCATCGAATCTGTATGTTTAGTGCTTTTGAAGCATTAATCACTACAGACATCTGCTTTTCCAATACAAGAACCTGGTCTTCAATGGAAAGGTATTCGGAAATCCGATTCTCAAACAGAGTTGCGTTGGTCCACGATGCGTCTAATGTTGACCACCAAGTAAATCCGAAGGCACCTTCATCAAACATGGATCGCGAAATGCTTTGAGTCATTTGTCGATTCATAGTAGCAACCTGAGAAGGATTTAGCTGGCGCTTTGAGAGTTCTTCGGGATCATCCAGATCGACTAATAACACACTGTCATCGAGGAGGATATGAGCTAACGCTCTCACCTTATTGCCGGGATAAAGAAAGACCCGATTCGTTAAAAATGTTCCTCTGAACCCCTGTATGACTTCAGCTACGGCAGACACTGGCGATTTCGAGCAGTAAATAACCGCAGTCCTATCCGGTATATCATGCCTTCCTGACCCCTGTCTACTCCGGGGTGGAAATAGATTCTGCATAATCGCAGATCCATAGGAAGTGCCATCCCATATGAACACACGGTAGAGATCCACCTTTAGGTGTATGACCCAAGTTCGGCCTGCTCGATAGCCGAAAGAACCTCTGATATTCGACCTTGGCTTAGAAGTTCAATTGGCCTTTGATTTGAAAGATGCGCATTAGTACCTTCAAGCCAATTTCTAGAAGTCTCCGGCTCAAAAACCATTTGTAGATGTTGCATGACAAGAACCAGTGCTGTAATCCGCAATTGGTTATTTCTGTCCGGTAACTCTTTCTTGAGCCAACGAGAAACACTAGATCGATTAACGTTCAATAAATCAGCCACTGAACTTTGACTTCCAAGCTCACTCACAAGGAGACTCAGCTCAGCCGAGTTTAGGTTACTGATCAGTTCCTTTACCATGTCATTTACTCCTGCTTATTATTTTATTCAACATATTAACAATATAATACAACGATTATTGTTTCACAACAATTATTGTTGCAAATATTGATCCTACTTCATGCGTACCAGCTTGTGCCTCCTCGCCTATTTGCCCACCTGCACCCGAACAGTCGTAAAGTTAGAATGACGTCAGATCATATGGAACTTCTTCTTTCAACTTAATTGATGGGGGAGATACGCATGCGGAAATCACCCAAATTTTTACTCCGGCAGCTTCCGCATTGATTAACGCTTTGGAAAACTTGTGATCTCGATTCCATTGAGGACGGAATTCCACAACATCTGGTCTCTGACAAACAAACAAAACACCCGTATCTTTTCCCTCATTTGACATTTCCGCTAATGCTTCTAAATGGCGTTTACCTCTAACCGTCACCGCATCGGGAAACATAGCCACCCCGTTTTCCACCAAGGTAACGGATTTCACTTCCAAATAGAACAAGCCATGGGCACCTTCTAATAGAAAATCAAACCGGTGATGACCTACAGTCACTTCCTGTTTTACTATATGAAAATCTATTAAGAATGGGAGATCACCTTTTTCCAACAACCACCTGACAAACCGATTGGGTAGTGTTGTGTCAATTGAAACCCATCGGTTGCAGGTTTTTACCATCACTGTCGTCCACTCCGTTTTCCGGTTTGTCATTTGACCATTGTCCGGAGGACCCTGTGGGAAAACATGTCGTACCTTGAGCGTGGCACCCGGAAGGAGAAGCTCTTCTAACCTACCTGGATCAGGAAGATGGCTTTTTACCTTTATCCCATCAATTTTAACGATGGTGAGAAACCGGTTGGGACGATCGACAAACGTAGCATCGAATAAAGGTCCAACAATTTTCATTTTATTGATTCAGCTACGTCAGCGCCTGTTCAAAATCTTCCATCAGATCATCCACATTTTCAATTCCCACGGAAAGACGAATCAAGCTATCGGTTATTCCTAATTGCAGGCGTTCTTCGCCTGACATTCCTGAATGTGATGTCATGGCTGGAAGGGTAACGAGTGTTTCAACCCCACCCAAACTGGGCGCCACAATGGGAAGTTTCACTTTCTTAATAAAGCGATTCGAGGCTTCCAACCCTCCGCTTAATTCAAAACTTAACATGCCGCTGAATCCATCAAATAACTTGGAGGCTCTGTCATGATCGGGGTGGTTTTTTAAGCCGGGATAATTGACATGATGAACAGCAGGGTGATTTTTCAGGAATACTGCTATTGTCATAGCGTTTGTATTTTGACGTTCCATCCTGATTGCCAGCGTCTTGACACCCCTATGCAATAAAAAACAGGCGTGAGGGTCGAGAGTTCCTCCCAGATGGTTCAATGTGTGAGTAATCTTTTCTATTGAATTGGCACTTCCAATCACCGCACCGGCAACAATATCTGAGTGACCATTCAAATATTTCGTGCAACTATGACACGACAGGTCAAATCCCCACTCTGCAGGTCTGAAGTTAATAGGCGAAGCAAATGTATTGTCAATGATAGAGATTAATCCGTGTTTTTTGGCAAAAGCTACTACCGTTTCCAGGTCTGCTACCTGCAACAGGGGATTAGTCATCGTCTCCATATAAATTACTTTAGTCTCAGGCTTTAACAGATCATTCCATGAATCCGGATCATCACCATTGATGAAATCGTAAGATATTCCCCACTGTCCGATATTATGTGTAATAAAGGTATGCGTCCCACCATAGAGCGTATCCTGGATCAACAGATGATCCCCTGAGGACAGAAATGAAAGGAGAGAAGTGGTGATAGCTGCCATGCCACTGGATGTGACGAGAGCAGCTTCTGCATTTTCTAATGCTGACAATTTTTCCTGTAGGGCGATTTGGTTAGGAGTGTTATTCAGGCGAATATATTTAATATCATGGTAACTACCTTCCCCAGCGGTCTCATACATAGCCGATTGGAAAATTGGCATAGTTACTGCTCCACCAATCCGGGGTTCCGGTTCACCGGAGTGGATGAGCTTTGTTTCAATCTTTTTGAAGTTTTTATTCATAATCTGACCTTCTACATGAACAACAATTTTTAAGGTATTAAGACAAAAAAAGTCGAGCTTTTCACACCACCTGTTCTAAGTTTGATAAAATATCATTCGAAATGAAACACACATCCCGAAACTTCGGGAGAGCATACAGGGGAAGCAGGGAGCAATGAGCAGAGAGCCAGGAGCAAGAGCTATAAAGTGAATAAGATTTTCCCATCACTCCCACGTACAGTCCCCGATACGATCATCCTTTGCTACGGGGCAGGCAATTCTCCATGCTCCGTACTCCATGCTCAAAGCTAATTTCAGGTGAAAAACCTCTACTTCTGTCAATGTTGTGGTTTTGATGATCTTGTTTGCCACAACACTGAGGTTTCCAGTTCAAATTATAGATTATTTTTTGAGATATTGACAACATTGATAACGAGGATTATTATGCAAATCCGAGAGCTTGCTCCAGGTCTGCCACGATATCTTCTACATCTTCAATACCCACAGAAATCCTCACCAGCCCATCAGTAAGTCCCCTGGCATAGCGCTCATCTTTTGGTACATCCACGTGGGTCATGGTGGCGGGGTGTGTAATCATTGTCTCCACTGCCCCGAGACTTTCCGCAAGTAAACATAACTTGACATTATTCATCAAATTCTTTCCTGCCGCAATGCCCCCTTTGAGTTCAAATGAAATCATACCACTGTATCCCGACATCTGTTTTATTGCTACGGTATACTGGGGATGTGAGGGCAATCCCGGATAGGTAACTTTTGCTATTTTCGGGTGATTCTCGAGAAATTCCGCCACAACCTGCCCATTTTCAGCATGTCTTGCCATACGAAGGTGCAAAGTTTTTACGCCCAATAATGTAAGCCAACAGTCAAATGGACTGGGAACCGCACCAATGGTTTTCTGGACAAATTTCATTTCGTCAAAAATATCTTCCCGGTTGGTAATCACAATCCCTCCAATGAGCTGGTTATGTCCACTTAAATATTTTGTGGTACTATGGACAACCATATCCGCCCCATATTTCAACGGTCGAAGGAAAACCGGGGTAGCGAAGGTAGAATCCACGGCATACAACAAAGTGTGTTCCTTTGCAATCACGCCCATTGCTTCAAGGTCAGTCACTTTGAGTAGGGGGTTTGTCGGCGTTTCTATCCACAACATCACCGTTTCAGGGCGAATCGCTTTCACTACTTGATTCGGGTCCGATGTATCCACATAGGTAAACTTCAAATCATAATTATTAAGAATATTGTTGAAAAGACGGGAAACTCCCCCATAAACATCATCTGAACAGACGACATGATCACCGGCTTTCAACAGTTTTAAACAGGCATCCACCGTAGACATGCCGCTGGCAAAACAGACTCCGTATTTTCCCCCTTCTATGGCAGCCAGGTTTTCTTCTAAAAGCTGCCGGGTAGGATTTGCAGAACGGGTGTAATCAAATCCTTTATCTCTCCCTACTTCTTCAAGCACATAAGTAGCTGTTTGATAGATAGGTGGAATAATTGCGCCGGTCGTAGGATCCGGATCGATCCCTGCCCGTACCACTTTTGTGTTAAATCTCATATTATCTCCTTTTTTTATAGTTACGAAGGCACTAAGAAACACGAAGCAACACACCTGTCTGCCGATAAGCAGGAAGATATGAAAAATAAATTATTATGGGGAACATATCATCGCACAGATTTTACGAAGTTTGGAACATTCGTCAGTTATCTAAGATAAATATGCGTAGCATCCTGTGGAAAAACATTAGCGTAACTTCCCCCGAATATTCGGGGTTAGCAGCTGATGAATAGATCAAGCTAATATATGAGGAGGTTTTAAAGGTCTAAAAACTCCTTTTTCATAAATTGCATTTAATGTTTCTTTCATATCATTTCCTCTTGTATGTATAACAATAAAATATATGGAATAAATGTATTTTATGGATAAGATGCATTTATGATCAATAAGTCTACTCCGAAAAGGTTTCACACAACCGATACGTGGGTAATGATTTCATCTATCTGTCGTTAGGGACGAAAGACAGGTCAATTCTAACAAAAATAACCTTTTCGGATACGATTCATCAATTATTATCAACAGATTCCGAATCACCTTTTGATTTTTTCTCATTATTAGTATTGATAAAGAAATGCAAACGAATAGATAGCCCTGTAATTCGTGCATGTTCAGTTGGAAATCCAAAATCTGAAGTTAGGGGATACTGATTATATCGGTCGTCCCAGTCGGGATTAGTTTCATCAAATTTAGGAGTAAATATCTGTGTTATTGGAATACCGGCAGAGTCGTGAAAGTAACCGATCTCATATCCAAATTTACCTTTGAGGTTTGATCCAAGCAGTAATCCAATTCTTAAACTTCGACCCCCCGTAATTCCTTTGGGTATGAACATCCCTCTTAAACCCCAGTATGTAACAACGCCAGGGCGTTTTTTCTTTTCAGTGAATTTATAATATGTAAAATCGAAGTTGGAATTGGGTGTCCACGACCAGGCAATATTTAAGACATCTCTCTTTTGTCCGCTTTGGAATAAAATTCTGGAGTAATCGACTCCGCTACCATATATGGGCAGACCCAAACGAAAACCAACGTCACTGATCTCTGAGATTCCGTATCGATAAAAAAGAACAGGAAAAACATTCTCAATGGAAAAAGAGTAACCGTAAAGCTTTTCCCCCTTTTTCATGGTTTTATAGGCTACCGTTGGGTGAGCAGCACAGCCAAACAGGAAAAACACTAATATGATAAAAATAAGTTTCTGGCGACTAATAATAGATATTAAGTAACTCAAGTTTCGCATATAATAACTATCCATCTAGGGAGACAGAATAGGGGTGTGGGGAATAAGTTATATGGTATGGGGATATAGTCAGGCACAGTATCCATCCTTCGTTTTTCCAAAAAATTCATTTTATTTGTTCAAGTGATCGGGGATTAAGTCTAACAGATTCCATTTCTTCAACTTGTCTCTTATACCGTTTACCTTATCCACAGGATGCCCTAAGGATCCTGCGGACAGGACGCTGTGCGTAGACTTCATATATCCTTTTTAATAGTGACATCCTGACGAAATGGAATTGCAAAATATGAGGTAAGTGTTCACGAAGTCTCATTGACAAACAATAAATCTTATCCACCTTCTGGGCGTTGTTGGGCAACCCGCATGGGGTCGGGAGGTAAATTCATAATCTCGTCAGAATAATAGACCGCTAAATGACTGATGATATCCAATATTCCCACAATTCCTATGGGTTTATGATCGGTGTCTATAATTGGAACGTGTCGGTAACCACCATCATACATTCGATTTAATGCGTACGCAATGGGATCGTCTATGAACAGGAAGTGAGGATCTGGTGTCATGTAGTCATCCACAATTTCCCGGGTATGATCAAGACCTCTCCCCACTAATTTTCGGATAACATCCCTCTCGGTGAATATTCCAACAAGTTTTCCTTGATCCGTAACCAGAACACATGCGACCCCTTCAGTCTGGATCAATTTAACAACATCAGCAACCGTTGTTCCCAAATCCACCGTAATCATCTTCTGGAGTTGTAGACTGCTTATGGGGGCTTCAATGGAAACTGCTGTACACATTATGTGTTCTGTTTCAAATTCCCTCTCGTCCATCTGTTGGAATTCATCATTAAAATTTTCTGTCATATCTTTATATCCGGATTTCCGAATTCTATTTTAAATATACCATCTTCCTCGAATCTACAAATACTTCATACTCACCCACAATGGCTTTGAGGGAGAAGAAATAGATACCGCTACTGTAATTCTCTCCTTTCCAATTAAAACTATAATGCCCTGGAGATAAATTTTCCTCGTTAATTAATACGCCTACTTCATGACCCGTTGCATCAACTACAATCAGTGTTATCAGACCCTCTTCCAACAAATCGAAGCGGATCGTCGTCTCGTTATTAAATGGATTGGGATAATTCTGATAGAGGGCAAAGACTTCCGGAACTTCAGGTGTATCATCCAAAACAAGAATCGAATCCTGATTCTCATAAGAAAAAATTTGGGGTTCTAATTCCTCTAACCAGGTTTGAAGAATAAAATGTAAATCAGTCTCTAATTTACCTCCATCATTGATATTTATAGATTCGGTATGAATTTGTGGATTCAGGATTAAATATGTTCTTTCAATATAATCGGCAACTTGTGGGGTTAGTCCTTCTTCCAAAATATTAGTCAAGTTTTCTTTGAGAATTCTGGTTGTAGAAAAAGATAAGTCTTCCCAATACAAAGTACCTACTTCCCCTTTATAATGAAGTTCTTCGAAGTATTGATCGTATCCGTAAAAACCCAAGTCATCAACTAACCTTGATAAGAGAGCTTCTGTTCCTGAATCTGGTAAAACCTGGGTCTGTACTGAAAATAGCCCTAGATGGCGTCGGTCTAACTGAATCCATTGGATAGATTCATTCTCCAAAACAAAAGGAGATGAATAGATTAAGGGATGGATAAAAATATAATGGAAAAGGTCATGAAGGTTTTGGACAGGTTTAAGGAATAATTCACTGCTATCACTTTTCAGGATAATATCCGACTGTATACTATCATTTAAAAAAATTTCTCCTTGAAAGATCTGAGTATCAATTTGGGTGGAAATAAGTACAAGTCCGTTTTGTTCTGTAGATAGGTCGAGGGGAAACTCGCTATCCGGTTTCATGGTTAAATTTAAAATGGATAAATTATCCGGTAAAGGCAATGGAGATGCCAGAGGAGGCGTTTTTTCTGATGTGGCAAATGTATTTCCAAACGGATCTTCCCATATTAACCGGTAAAAATAAACATTGTCTACTTCAACATCCCAATCTCTCCATAATGAAATATCATCCTCGACTTGAGCGATCATTTCAAACTCACCCTTTAAGTCTTCACTTCTTTTAATGGATATTTTCCCAGGTCCAATTTGATGCTCAATGCTCCAACGTAGTAAAATTGATTGATAATGATCTATTGCAATAAATAAATCAAATCCAGGAAGGACAACACTTTCCTCTCCTGATAGAGATAAACTATCTATTTGGCCTTCCAATCTCATGAGCAATAGTAGGAAGACACACTGTGTCAGTAATGTCTTTTTCATTGGGTAATTCAAAATTTGAGGTAATTCTCTGAGTTAATCAAGTGGTTTCCATCATTTGAAGTATTTACCTTTGAGCCACTAATCCCGAAGGTTCGGGATAAGGAACATCGGCATGCTCCTGTGGACAAAGATTGAAGAAATATAGGAAATTACTCTTGCACAAATCTATTACCTTTTAGGACAAGTAATTCTTCTTGAAATCTTACTACAGAACTCCTTACATAGGCACAAAAATTAATGCAACGAAATGACATGTTTTATGTCATCCGTCGGCTGACGGATTTATTATATACAACTATATTAATCTATAAAGTTACAAGTTTTAATATCAATAGCCCAGCCCTTTCCCGACCCCGACTTGTCGGGGGGAGGGTTTGAATGCACCAAAATTCCAGCAGGGCATTCATGCCCTTATCATTTGGAGTATCATATATTTAAAACGACGTGCCTGCCTGTCGGCAGACAGGAACGGCGTCAGGACATTTTTTTTATCTTTTACCCCGCCATGAATGACGGGGCTACGAAGAAAGAAGTCCCGACATTATAGACAGACTCTAAATAGTCGTACATCAGCAATTAAACTTTTTATTCACCGGATCCCGCAAACAGGTATTCGTTGAGAAACCTCCTGAGTGCAAATTTGTCTAAATTTAGATGAAATACGCCATTCATCGCCACAGATATTCGCTTTTTCTCTTCGGAAACCACAACGACGATGACATCTGTTTCTTCACTTAATCCTAAAGCAGCACGGTGTCGCGTACCCATATCCGGGTCAACTAATTCACTTTCTGTCAGGGGTAAAATACATTGAGCGGCTTCGATAACATCGTTTTGAATAATCACTGCTCCATCGTGAAGAGGAGAAGATGGATTGAATAAAGAAACCAAAAGTGGTGCTGTGACCTCTGCTTTTAAAGGTGTTCCTGCTTCTTTTAAACTCTTGAGTCCTGTATCCCTTTGAAGTACGATCAATCCTCCCCACCCATGTTCTTTTAACGACAAACTTGCTTCTACTACCGAATCAATCGTTTTGGAAGTTCCCACCCTGAATATTTTACTGAAAATGCGAGTTCTGCCCACATAGATTAAAAGACGCCGTAGTTCCGGTTGGAATAAAATGACAAACGCCACCACCCAAACCGTTTGAAGGCTATCAATAATCCATGACATACCACTCATCCCAATAGCTCGAAATACAAATGATGCCACAAGTATAATAACCAGACCCACCAACATATGGCCTGCACGAGTACCTTTAAAATAAAAATATAACTTTACAAACAGCCAACTCACTAATAAGATATCAATAATATCCACCAAAGTGATGGTTAAAAAACCGATTTTAAAAAGTGTCATGGCTGTTGTCCATTCCGGAGGATTAAATCTGCGATAGTAACAACCCTCTTCATCTCTTTTACATCATGAACTCTCACAATTTTTGCACCATTTAATATGGATGCTGTCACTGCAGCTGCTGTTCCCTCTACCCTTTGATTTGGCGGCAATTTAAGCGTTAACCCAATAAACGATTTCCTGGAAGGACCAACTAACATAGGGTAACCTAAATCTGCTAACTTTTGCAGGGAATTCAAAAGCACAAAATTATCAGCAATCCGTTTCCCGAAACCAATACCTGGATCTAAAATAATCCTGTTTTTTTGTATTCCTGAATTAACGGCAAATTGGATCTGCCTGTTGAAAAATTCAATAATTTCCTCCAGGAGATTATCATAATATGGATTATCCTGCATGTTTTTAGGTGTGCCTTTCATGTGCATGATGATAACGAAGGCTTTATATTCGGAAATGATTTTACCCATCTCAGGATCACTCCTCAGTCCACTGATATCATTGACAATTTCTACCCCTACTTTTAAAGCTTTTTGAGCTACCTTTGATTTATAAGTGTCTATGGATAACGGGACACTAATGTTGTCAATTAGCGCTTCAATGATTGGTAAAACGCGATTTACTTCCTCCTCAATTGATACCGGATCTGATCCAGGTCTGGAAGATTCTCCCCCAATATCAATAATATCAGCCCCCTCTTCAACCATTTTGTAGACATGTTCAATTGCCGGTAATGGAGAGAGAAATTTCCCACCATCTGAAAAAGAATCTGGGGTAACATTAAGTACTCCCATGATCAATGTTCTATCTTGTGCCAGCAGTTTATGAATACTCATTTAATCCAAAGTGAATGTAGCGCCCCGACAAGTCGGGGGTATCTTGCGAACCACCTTAGGAAACAACTCCATAATGTTTAAGTATCCAAACAAATAGAATGAAAATTCCTATTATGATTGAATTAAAAAATAACCACTCAAAAAAATCAATGAGTGGTTATTTCAATTCAAACAATAATTTTACCTAATTTGAACGTTTTTATGCAAATTATGGAAGATAATGCGACTTCCTATTGGGTTGCTACCATTCATAGGTATTCCAAGCATCATTGCGAAGACAATCCCGAAGGTTTGGGACTACTTTCAGCTTTTCCCGCTGGGATCCGTCAGCTGACGGACGGCTTTGTCCAATTTAGGTAGATATAAATTTTGTAGTTATCCGACCTCTTCCACTTCTTTCTTCACTTGCTTTGCCCGGTTTTTGGAAGCATTCTTCCGACCGTGATTGCTATTTGAGGAATTTTTTGTTCTTCTCCTTTTTCTCAGCTTTTTCCCGGCAATAATCTTGTCAATCTCATCTCCTGTAAGCGTCTCATGTTCAATCAGTTCATTTGCTATTCTGTTAAGTATGTCAATATTATCCTTTAAAAGTTCGTTTGATTTTTTCTCGGCATCCATTACAATTTTTGTGACTTCCTGATCTATTGTTTGAGCAGTTTTTTCGCTATAATCACGGTGAGTCTGTATTTCTCTACCTAAAAATATTTCTTCCTCCTTTTTGCCAAAAGACAAAGGACCCATTGTAGCACTCATTCCCCATTCACATACCATTTTTCTTGCTAATTCTGTAGCAATTTCAATATCATTACTTGCACCGGTTGACAATTCATTAAAAATGAGTTTTTCCGCAACCCGACCTCCTAATAAAACATAAAGTCGTGCTTCGATGTGGGATTTAGAGTAATTATGTTTCTCATCGATGGGTAATTGAGATGTAAGCCCCAATGACCGTCCTCGAGGGATAATGGTTACTTTATGGACCGGATCAGCTTTCGGTAACAGGTTTGCCATCAAGGCGTGACCTGATTCGTGATAAGCTGTCAGTTTCTTTTCTTCATCGCTTAAAATTAAACTTCTCCGCTCTACACCCATCATCACCTTATCTTTCGCGTCTTCAAAATCCTCCATACATACTTTTTTCCTTTTTTTACGGGCAGCCAACAACGATGCTTCATTAACCAGATTTGCCAAATCCGCCCCAACTAATCCTGGGGTCCCTCTCGCCAAAGTTTCGAGATCTATATCTTTATCAAGGGGTGTTTTTCTTGTGTGGACTTTTAAAATACCGATTCGTCCTCTGAGATCGGGTACATCTACTACGATCTGTCTATCAAACCTCCCAGGACGGAGTAATGCAGTATCAAGCACATCCGGACGGTTCGTAGCTGCCAGAAGAATGACATTCTGATTGTCTTCAAATCCGTCCATCTCCACCAATAATGCATTAAGAGTTTGCTCCCTTTCGTCGTGCCCACCCCCGATACCAGCTCCACGGTGTCGACCTACAGCATCTATCTCATCTATAAAAATAATGCTTGGTGCATGTTTTTTCCCCTGTTCAAATAAATCTCTAACCCGGGAGGCTCCAACACCTACAAACATTTCCACAAAATCCGCTCCACTCAGACTGAAAAACGGAACATCTGCTTCCCCTGCTACAGCTCGTGCCAGCAATGTTTTACCTGTGCCAGGTGGTCCTAATAAAAGTACTCCTTTAGGAATTTTCCCCCCCAGTTTCTGGTATCGTTTGGGATGTTTAAGAAAATTAATAACTTCTTGGAGTTCTTCCTTTGCTTCCACACATCCTGCCACATCTTTAAAGGATGTCTGAGGTTTTTCGGAAGACCACAACCTTGCCCGACTTTTCCCAAAATTAAATATCCCGCGTCCTCCCATTCCACCTTGCATTCTACGCATAATAAAAATCCAGAATACAATCAATAAAAGCCAAGGCGCCATACTGAGCAAGTAAGACTTCCAGTCAACCTTTTTTTCTTCAAAACTGTACCTAAGATCATATTCATCCCATTCTTTGATAACCGCCTTATCAACATCGTAGGGGAGTGTTACTACGAAGCGATCCACCATTACTGTTACCTTATTATTCAATTTCGTTTCTGTCGGAGTTACCAGTTTTCCATGTGCTTCCCTCTCAATAATTTTGAGTTCATCAATAATATTTGACATCAGGAATTCATAGTATTCCGGGTATTCTATTCTTATTTCATGCTTATCTCTACTGGTAAATAGACCAGACAAAAGGATGGCTGAAATAAGTATTGCAATCCATACAATTGAAGTTTTACCCGCTTGCTTCCACTGGAATATATTTTTATCCTTTTTACTACTATTAATATTCTTACGGGAACTACCCTGCTTTTTACCTGGAAATTTTCGCAGTTTTTTCTTTTTATTTTCAGACATATATGTTTTTTTCATTAATATCTAATCTCATTAATTCATCAGCCACCAAGACTCCTCCTCCATCGGAGACCCTATCGGGTCGCTGGAGTCCCTTAGTGGCGAATTATTCAGGGCAAATACCTACTGTTCAATTCGAAATATGGATTTAAGGTTCCTTTTTTTCTGATTTAAATCGAGACCATAACCAACGACATATTCCGAAGATATCTCAAACCCGACAAAATCTATCATGAAATTTAGCCTTGCTACCTCTTTTTTAAAAAGTAAAGTTGTAATTGCTAAGGAAGCAGGATTTGCACCTTCCAGTCTCGTTTTAAGAAAATTCATAGTCAATCCGGAGTCTATGATATCCTCAATAATAATAATATCCCGACCTGTAATATCGGCTGATATATCTTTCAAAAGGTGAACTGTTCCGACGGATCGTGTTCCTTCATAACTCGAAATTTTGATAAAATCCACTTCACATTCAATGGTAAGTTCCCTTACCAGGTCTGCTAAAAAGATGAAGCTGCCATTCAGCACTCCTATTAATATCGGAGTTTTTCCTCTATATTTATCTGATATCTCTTTAGCAAGTTCTTTAACTCGAGATTTAATCTGTTTTTCTGAAATAAGCTCTTTCATTCAGTATTACCTAACCTTGACAAGCCCCTCCCCACGACTAGTTGGGGGGATCATAGTTATGTTTATATTAGAGATAACCACCCTAATTGCAAAATCCTTTTTGTCGATTCATGAACTTTATATCTATCATCTAATTGTACGCCACACAACCAAATAATATTATTATTCACTGTTAATACGTATTGGTCGGCTTTTTTAAACCGGTCAACTTTATGATCAATTAATATATCACTGACCTTTTTAAAGCTCCTCAATCCCAACGGTTTCATTCGATCACCCGGTTGCCACAAGCGTAATTTTAAATATTCCCCTGACAACTTATCAAAATTAACATACTCCAACCGTGGATCTTCACTATAATAAATTGATTCGGACATCAGGTCCAATGATAATAAGTATTCCCCTGCAATCACGCTGCTATGGTCAACATTATCTATTTTAAAATCGACAATATTCGGATATGATTTACTCTCTTTTAACCTTTTCAAAAGATAATTTTTCCGATCTCTTAACAAAGTCCATCCTTGGGGGAGAGAAAATGTGTCACCCGTTGTGGACTTCTCTAAAAACTGCTCCAAGTTTTGCCACACATAATGCCTCATGTTAATTACTTTATTTTCCACAGCAGTTACATTAAAAATAATCCGTTTCTGAAGATAAATGGGATAAGAAGCCAAAAGGTCTTTATCCAACTTTATGTATTCGGAATTTTGGTCTTCTACAACAGCGCCGCGGCACCAGGAAATAACCGTTCGTGTAAGGTCTTCCATCTCTTCCATATTTTGGGTCAACCGCCGAATACTTTTATTTAATCCGGGATTGAACTTTTGTAGAAGGGGAATAACTTGATGTCTTAAATAGTTACGGGGATGATTAAGAAAACGGTTTGTCACATCCTCTTTGAACTTAATATCTTTCTCCTTTGAGTATAGAATAATTTGCTCCTTAGAAAAAATCAACAACGGTCTGATAATTGCACCTACCTGCTCTCTAATCCCTTGCAATCCTTCCACTCCTGACCCTTGAAGAACCCTCAACAAAATAGTCTCAGTCTGATCATCTGCATGGTGGGCAGTAGCAATCCAGTCAAACTTTTCGTTCTGTTTGATTTTCTCCAAAAACGCATACCTTTGTCGGCGAGCATAAGCTTCCCAGCTTTCTCGACTCTGACTATCTAGTAGAGGCATAGATTCTCGATAAAATGGAAGTCCAAAAGTTGTTGCGATATTGTGAACGAATTTTTCATCCTCATCTGCTTCTACTCCTCGAATCTGATGATTATAATGAGCAACACCTAATTTTAGATTGAACCGGTTCGAGAGGTCATGCAAGAGATGAAGAAGTACAACAGAATCTACTCCACCTGAAACAGCGATTAGTCCTCTTGAATCATGTGGAATAAGAGATGATTTTTTTAAATACAGCTCAAATAATTCGGATAATAATTTACCAGTTTCCATCTTCTTATTTATATGGTTATTTAAATTCAGAAACCACTTTTAAAACAGATTTAGCACTTTGCATGATATAAAAATGGATACAAGGAACTTTCATTTCCAAAAGTTCCTGGCATTGATTAAGAGCCCATTTAACCCCAATACTTTTCACATCTTTTGGGTCTGAGTTTTTGACCTGGCTTACCAAATCATCAGGAATTGTTACATGGAATCTTTCAGGTAATAATTTTAAATGCGACTTCGATGATAAAATCTTCAATCCGGGGATAATTGGGATATCAATCCCGGCTTTTCTTACTCTTTCTACAAAATGGATGAAATTTGAATTATCAAAAAACATCTGGGTGACAATATAATCTGCACCTGCATTAACCTTTTGTGCCAGATAATGCGTATCCGTTTCAAAGTCAGGAGAATCCTCGTGGAGTTCAGGATATCCACCTACACCTATGCAAAAATCAGTAGGGTAGCTATCCTCGAGATTTTCCAGATAGAGTCCGGAATTCAAAGCTACAATCTGCTCAACCAATTCATTTGCAAATTTGTTTTTGTTTCTCTTTTCATAACGATTTTTCTCTCTCTCAGTATCATCTCCTGTCACTGCCAATACATTATTTATTCCGAGATAATTCAATTCAATAAGAGCATCTTCAGTCTCTTCTTTAGTAAACCCATGACAGAGAAGGTGGGGCACCGTCTCCACATTAAATCTATTTTTAATAGCAGCACAAAGTCCTAATGTTCCCGGTCTTTTCCGGCGCACCCGTCGTATCTGGGTTGAGTGATAACTATCTTCATAATAGACTTCTGCCGCTCGACTTGTTACATCGATAAATGGTGGATCGAAAGGCATTAACACTTCTACAAGATTAAATATCTTTTGCGCTGTGCCCCCCCTCAATGGTGGAATAATCTCGTAACTAAACGTGGTCGTACTCGATTTTTCCAGATATTCAACAACTTTCATAATATAGTCCTATTCAAGTGGAATTATACCTCTGAAAAAAAGAGATGAGAAAGGCGCTGAATTTTATCTTCCCATGAGTTTGGATAAAGAAAATACTCCGAAGCAGCAATGGAACTTAACAGTGAATTACCGTCCTGAGGCGTAAAACAAAACCCAATTATATCCCGATTATGGATAGCAAGAGTCGGGACAGAAACTACCGTCTGATTTAATATCCTTCCGTAATGCCCATGATCCCTGCCGAAGGAAAAAACCGTGCTTGCACTCGTTTTTTCCGTTAATGCGATGAGTGGATTGTTTTCCAATTTATCCAATACATTTTGTAGAGTTATTTGGTATTTCAGACGGATATTAAACCATATGATGTGCATATATTGTGAATTGACTTTCATTGCAGATGAAAAAAGGTTCGGAGTATAATTAATCGTTTGAAACAACTGAACTGCATCGCGAGCATGATGTGTTCCATATCCTTTCAATCCATGCCTTCCCACATCCGGAGATGACACAAATGCACTGGTTTGACTAATATCTGACGCACGCCGGATACAGACAAACTTTCCTTCTTCTAAGACATCTTCACCGTCGATCATACCAAGCGTTTTGGTTAACGAGGCAATATTATGTGTATTGCATGAAACAATCTGCACAAAATTATTGGTATTTCTTTTTAATGCAATATCGTTAATCCCTCTTGCATACTTAAGTCCAAAACCATGTTCACTTCCTTGGGCAAGAAACCCTCTTACTGTCTTTGAAAATTTTTCATAATACTTATGCTTATTCTGATGACCAATTCCTTTTGGAGTACAGTCTATCACAACCGCTGCTCTTGCAATTGCTTCTTCTGCTTCAAACTCGGGATTTATGCCTATTTTTTCAAATCCTTCCCAAGCTTCTTTATAAACTGTTAATCTTGCGCCTCGAGCAATCATATCTCTAACCTTTGCTCTTTCATAAGTTAAAGGCGAGTTTTTATGAAAGGTAACCTCGTCAATCCCCAATGGTGTGCTGTAGTCGCTCAAAAGCCCAATTAAAGGTTCACCTATAGTACCTGTCCCAATAACATGGACAATTTTTCTTCCCATAAATTACTTATCCCAATTATTGTTAGTAGATTTTTTTAAATATGTCAACTTATCCAATATCGATTTTTCCTTTTTGAACATTACGATTACCCAGCCACTTATGGAAAACATAATGATTATTAATACACTTATGAAATATCCAAAATATTTATATTCCATGTTCTAACTCCGTCAGTTTTGTATCCAGTTCAAGCACATGCATACGGTAGCGTATCATATAGCTTAGTAGTATTGTGAAAGTAAGTAGCATAAACAGGAACGTTCCTAATACATCCGTTGGTTGTCCTCCCATGTCCGATTGTGGATGAACTTGATCCCTTTCAGCCCACAAATTGATTGAAAAATATATAAAC
Organism: Fidelibacterota bacterium; assembly: GCA_022562455.1. Lineage (GTDB taxonomy): Bacteria > Fidelibacterota > Marinisomatia > Marinisomatales > SCKK01 > SCKK01. The sequence continues at coordinate 27,840 of JADFPG010000001.1, forward strand.
GGAACGTCGATAAAAGCAATTATCCCAATAATGGCAGAAAGTCTGGCAATTTGTTTTCTATCTCCTCCGTATTGCCGTAGCATAAAATATCCGATATAAATTAAGAAAAGGATTAGTGTGGTTGTCAATCGTGGCTCCCAACTCCAAGGCGTCCCCCATATTGGTGTTGCCCAGATGGGACCCGTGATAAGCACCAACACACAGAATAAAGTCCCTACTTCAGCCGATGCTAATCCAAACCTATCCCATTTTTCAGCTCGAGTTCGTAAATATTGAATACCTGCAATCAGCACAAGAAAATAAGCCAAAAACATACTCCATGCAGAAGGAACATGAAAATAAAAAATCTTCTGTGCCATTTGTTGTTCGGCATCGACTCTTGTAACTACCAAAACAAGATAAAGCCCAAAAGCAAACATGACAATAATTAAGCCAAATAGCAATTTATTGACAGGTATACTTATCTGAAGATTAAATATATTTAATTTTATACTTTTTGAATGAAATTTCCCCATTTACTCCTCACTTACGTAATCAAAGATTAAATACCCTGTCACCCCAAATACAAGAACAAAAGTGACCATAATTTGAAACCAAATTTTCCATTCCTCAAACAATAATCCATTAAACAATCCATGGGTGCATTTTACAACGCTTATTAAAAGAGGTGTTACTAATGGAAATAACAGAATGGGTAAAATCACTTCACTCATCCGAACTCGCATAGCGATACCCGATACAAGACTTCCTAATGCAGTAATACCCAAGTCAGCTATTAAAAACACTAAAATCCAGAGTAACCACTCCTTTGGAATTGACACATTTAAAAAGAGGAAAAAAATTGGAAGAACGATTATTTGGGACATCAATAGGAACAAAAAACTGCTTATCCATTTACTGAGGAAAATATCCGAACGACTCACCGGGGCGGATAAGAGTAACCCAAACGCATCAAATTCCTTTTCAATGGAAAATGATCGATGTAAACCAAGAACAGAAATAAAAAGGAACATCATCCAAAGGAGTCCAGGAGAAAACTTTAAAAATTCCTCAGACGAAGCATTGAAACCTAAGGCATAAAGCACGATGACTGAAATTCCAAATGCAGCCATGGAAACCACGATCTCTTTACTTCGAAATTCAAGGAGTAGGTCCTTTTTGATTAGTACTCTAAGCATAAAATCCCAAGGAAAAAATTGTGTTGTTCACTCATTCCTTATATTTTTTTTCTCGTTGGTAACTATTCAGCCTATTTGCCGGAAAAAGGCAAAGGCATAGGCTAAGGCTCCTCCACATGGAGTCCCCTTGGGACAACGAATGAATAAGAGCATTAAGCTCCTCCCTGCCTGCGGCAGGCAGGAATGATATTTCTTGTCCAAAGGATCCTGCGGACAAGCCAGGGCCTAAAGTCCTATGAACTTTTAAAAATATATTAACTAATATTTTTGCAATTTCGTTTTCTGTCATAAATATTCTCTTTGCGTTCTTGGCGTCCCTGCCTGCCGGCAGGCAGGTTTGCGAGAGACATTTTTTAATCAATTTACTCCAAAGGAGATCCTCTGGATCGAAGCTATGTTCTTACTCTCGTTGTTGAATTAAATGATACCATTTTCCAAATGCAGTATTTGATGACAATATTTCTCTAACCACAATTTCTGGTGTGAAACCATGAGTAAAGTTTTTTCTTCCTGTTGCCATTTTTCGATAAATTGCTGAAGCAAAACCACTCCGGATTCATCTAATCCAGCCATGGGTTCATCAAGAAGTAGTAACTCCCAAGGAGTTACCAATGCCTTTGCCAACACCAATCGCTGAAGCATTCCTCTTGAGTAATTGCGAATAAGTTTCCATTTGTGTTGTTTTAGTCCTACTGTTGAGAGCGCAGTATCAATATCCATAACTGAATCGGAAGCGCCAAATAATGACATAACAAATTTCAAGTTCTCTTCCCCACTTAACCCAGGGTACATGTTAGGAGAATGTCCCAAATAAAGCAGTTTTCGTCTGAGTTCATGGTTATTTTTTTTCAAAAGAGGTTTGTCATCAAGCAAAATATCTCCCCCATCAGAGGAAACAATACAGGCTATAATCCGGAGAAGGGTTGTTTTACCCGCACCGTTTTTACCGCTTATTCCAGTAGTTCCCCCTTTTTCTATCGAAAAAGTGATATCTTTTAAAATAGGCTGATTTTGAAAGGACTTAGATAAGTGAGAGATTTTCAGCATTGATACAGATAACAAAACAGAATAGCGGAATTTTAAAGGAGAAGAATTATCTACCTTATTTCTTCTCAATAGTTTTAATCACAGACGAAGCTTCTTCCTTCAAAGAATTACGTGTTCTAATATAATCCTCCTCTGAAAGATTCCCCATCTCATATTCCATCTCTGCTTCTTTAATTTGTTTATATATTACCTTTTTTCTTAACTTTAAAGTTTCTAATGTAATATCTTCGTCGTCTGGTCTATCAACTTTTTTCAGGAGCAAAGGCTGGATAATAAATCCTACCATTATTACAAAAGTTATCAACAGCATAAACTCGGCATACATTTTACACACTCAATTTAGAGGGCCATAAAGCAATCACTGTACCTATAAGTAGTAAGTATCCCCCAATCCAAACCATCATAATGAGACGATTAACCATGATTTTAAGGGAAATGACATCCGTTTCTGTGTCGATACTGCCAAATATGGAATATATGTCCTCCTTAAATGAAGAATAAATATCCACTTCACTGTGAGGTTGCCGTCTATTGGGATCAGGATTATTATGGAAGTAGATCCGTTTTTCAGGGTAAAGGTCTGTAAAATGCTCACCATTTTTTTCTATTTTCAGAGAAGCAATCCATGCATAATGATTCGGTCGTTCTTCTTCCTCCACATTGGTCAGTGTTATAGAATATCCGGCAAGTTCCACCTGATCCCCAACTTTCAATGCCCACTCATTATCTTCATCAAAAGCTTTTCCCACAAAACCAATAAACATCAATACAATTCCTAAATGGACAATATAACCGCCATAACGGCTTCTGTTCTTGGAGATTATTCGTATGAATGCAGCAAAAGGATTTTCATCAAACTTTTTCACTCGGACTCGAATCCCTCGATAAAATTCCATGACTAGCGTTCCGGTAACAAACCCCGATATTCCGATAGTCATAAGTGGATATAATGAGCGAATCCCAAAAAGGAAAGATATTAAAAAAGTAATAAGACCAACAACAACAGGTATGGAAAAATTCCGAACTAAGCTCTTTCTCGAAGTGTGTCTCCAAGCAAGAAGCGGACCTATTCCAGTCAGGAGTAGCAGAATAATACCCATCGGGACTGCAATTTGATTAAAGAATGGTGCACCGACCGTTACTTTTGTACCGCGAACTGCTTCTGATATCACTGGGAAAAGTGTACCCCAAAATACGGCGAAACAGAGACTCACAAAGATCACGTTATTAAAAAGAAAACCACTCTCTCTGGAAATAAATGATTCCATTTTTTTCTCCGAGCGGAGATCTTTCAGACGTAATATTATTAAAAAGACCGAAACAGCAATGATTAACAATAAAAACCATAAAAACATGGGTCCAAGGGAAGATTCTGTAAAGGAGTGTACCGATGACACGATACCACTGCGAGTCAAAAAAGTGCCAAATATCACCAAAACGAATGTGGTGATGATGAGTACCATGTTCCAAACACGGAGCATATTTTTCTTTTCTTGAATAATGATACTGTGGACAAAAGCAGTCCCTGTAAGCCAGGGCATAAGCGAGGCATTTTCAACAGGATCCCAAGCCCAATATCCCCCCCAACCAAGTTCCAAATATGCCCACCAGCCACCTAAAATGATTCCACACCCCAACGCCAGCCAGGCAAAGAGAGTCCAGCGTCGGATACTCCGCACCCACATGGCATCTAACCTATTGGAAAAAAGCGCTGCTAAGGCAAATGCGAAAGGAACAGAAAATCCCACATAACCTAAGTACAATATCGGTGGGTGAATTGCCATCGTGGGATTTTGCAATAATGGATTTAACCCCATTCCGTCAATAACTGGAACAACTGCATCGATAGGATTGAAGGGATTTGCAACAAAATTTACCATCAGGAGAAAAAACAATTGAATGGTTGCCATTACCGAAATCACATAAGGCATTAATTGATGATACCGAAATCTATTTTGAAGGACCACGATTGTGGCATAAACGGATAATATAAACAGCCAGAATAATAGTGACCCGGATTGACCTGCCCAAAGGGCGGTTAACTTATAAACGAATGGAGTTTCCAGACTGGTATACTTCGCTACGTAGTCAATGCTAAAATTACTCTTTAACAAGTTGGATACAAGAACAATCGTAGCCAAAAATACCAAAAACGAAATCCCCAATGCAGTTCGCTGGCCAGTCAAAAATAGACGGTAATCTCCCTTACGTAAATAGACAACCATAAGACCGATTGTTAAAACAGCTAAGCCTAAAGCTATATTAAGTAATGTTGCCCCGTAAACTACCATACTTATATTTTACTGGCTCGCCTGCCCGTCCTCCCTGCCTGCTACAGGCAAGCGTCGGACGGGCAGGCAGGGAATTTCTCCATAGGTCCCGAAGTTTCGTGGTAGGATAATCCCGAAACTTCGGGATTGTCCTCGTTATTACCCTGAAATTTCATAACAATATCGATAACCCAATAAGTAAACAAATAATCATCAATTGCGTGAAGAGAATCGCTTAATTTAGGATCTAATTATAATTTAGTTTCGGTCATCTGGGTCTGCCGGATGTCACCTTCATAACGGGAAGCACATTTTGTCATGAGATTATCCGCCTGAAAAGTACCATTGACAAACTCCCCTTCCACAATGACTTCCACGCCATCTTTGAACATATCGGGAGTAATCTTATGATAATTTACCGGAAGCGTCTCCTCTCCTTGTTCAATGATGAATTCCACAAGAAGAGGGTTTGTTTTATCTCGCACTATTGAACCCTCTTGCACATTCCCCCCAAGCCGAAATCTTTTCCCATCTAACTTCCCCTGATAATTTTCTAGTTCACCTATAGTTGCATAGGGAAGCTCGTTCCTCTCAACCCCCATCGCAACCCAAAAAACCACCAGTAAAACCACAGCCACAATGACAACCGTAAATTTCTTATTCACTTAATTTATTCTCCAAAATAGGCTTGTTAAATTACAGGATTTTCTTGCCATTCACCAAAGACCTTTTTCATAACAACCACAATTTCTCCCAACGTGGCATTGGCTTTTGCAGCTTCTACAATTGGGGGTACCACATTCTCGTTATTACGGCAAGCCGCTTCAACTCTGTTCAATGTTTTTTCCACAGATTCAGAGTCCCTAACTTTCCTTAATTCTGATAATTTTGTGACTTGTTCCTGTTCCGCTTCTTTACCTATTTCCAGGATTGGGATGTCTACCTCTTCATTATCTTTGATAAACTCATTTACACCTACCACGATTCGCTGCTTATTATTCACTTTTTTTTCGTATTCGAATGCAGCTCTTGCAATTTCCCTCTGGAAAAATCCCTTCTCTATGGCGGTAATCACTCCCCCCATTTTCTCGACCTTATCAAAATATGCTTCCGCTTCTTCTTCTATTTTATCTGTCAATGATTCTACATACCATGATCCTCCCAACGGATCCACTACATTTGTAACACCGCTTTCAAATGCAATCAATTGCTGGGTTCTGAGCGCAATCTCCGCAGCTTTTTCAGAAGGTAATGCCAGAGTCTCATCCATTGAATTTGTGTGCAATGATTGCGTACCTCCCAACACACCAGCCATTGCCTGAAAGGCTGTTCTTGCTATATTTATTTCCGGTTGTTGCGCGGTAAGAGAACACCCTGCAGTTTGGGTATGAAACCTCATTTTCCATGAACGCTCAGATTTTGCACCGTATTTTTCTCTCATATAACGTGCCCAAATACGTCGAGCCGCACGGAATTTTGCTATCTCCTCAAAGAAATCTAAATGAGAGTTAAAGAAAAAAGAAATTCTGGGTGCAAAATCATCTACATTGATCCCTCTATCAAGAGCATGTTCGATATAGGTAAAACCATCCAACAACGTAAAAGCTAATTCTTGCGCTGCTGTGGATCCCGCCTCTCTAATATGGTATCCACTTACTGAAATGGTATTGAATTGCGGCATTTTCTCTGTGCAGAATTCGATGATATCGGTAATAATTCTCATATGCGGTTTGGGTGGAAAAATCCATTCTTTCTGTGCGATGAATTCTTTCAATATATCATTTTGAAGGGTACCACGAAGTTTTTCTATAGGAATACCCCGATTTTCAGCCACTGCAATATAAAACGCAAACAGTATGACAGCGGGACCATTAATCGTCTGGGATACACTCACAGCCCCCAGATCAATTCCATCAAATAAAATATCCATATCCTGCAAAGTACAGACAGACACACCGCACTTTCCTGTTTCTCCTGCCGCTATGGAATCATCAGAGTCATAACCCATCAGGGTGGGCATATCGTAAGCAACAGAAAGACCCGTTTGACCTTCTTCTAACAAAAATTGGAAACGCTCATTTGTCTCTTTCGGGGTTCCAAAACCGGAAAACTGACGCATGGTCCAAAGTTTTCCTCTATACATATTCGCATGAATCCCCCTTGTATAGGGATATTGTCCGGGAAACCCCAAATCAGTCATGTACTTTTCATCTGGGGTATCAGGATAATAAAGAAGGTCTACACTTTCTCCGCTTATAGTTTCAAAACTGTAATCTCGTTTAGAAGACAAATCGACTTCTTCAGTCCACTGCTTTTTCTGATCCTCAAAGAGGTTGAGTTGAGGGTCTTCAGATGATTTGTTTTTCATATTTCCCAGGTATCAATGACGACCGTATTCTCTGAACAGCAAGTACCCCTTCGACGATCATCCACACTATTAAAATCATTAATATACAATTGATGACAAATAAAACATTATTGTTCCCGAGAAAATCACTCAATTTTATAATAAATGAAACAAGAGTTACCACCATAATAAATATCATGGGAAATGCCAATAATAACACTGGTTTTTTCCTACGCCAGAAATACAACGTCAGTACAATAAGTGTCAATGCAGCTAACATTTGATTACTGGCACCAAATATGGGCTATAAAATCCAACCCACATGTTTTACCACTCCACTCGCTGGATCCAGAAATTTCCATAGTGGTAAAAAAATGCATACAACTCAGCCCCAGAATGCCGCAACACAAGGACCGATGATAGGAGCTGCTCCAGCTATGGAAATATAATGGTGCCCGAAATGGATGTGTCTTTTGGTTGGTAAATAATCGATATCATCTCTTAACTCATAAGCAGGAGTAACAATATCATTTCCGAGGTTATATATTTTTTTTGCAATCATCTTTGAATAATAACAGTATCCAAGTAGAAAACAAATTAATCCGGTAACAGCTAACAGGGCAGAAATCATGATGAAGGATACACAGGCGCTTAGTAGATAATTACTTGTCCTGTCCGTCGGCTGACGGATCCCTTTGAGATAGGGACTCCAACAAGTTTCTCCAGAGGAGTCCTTTGGACAAGTGTTCAAGTGTTCACGTTTTCATGCTTCACGTTTCAAGTTTCAAGTGACAAGTGACAAGTGACAAGTTTCCCCAATACGCTCCTTCGTCGCTATGGGGTAGGCGTATCACGTTTCAAGTTTCCCCGACACTTCGTGTACGGGATCTCCCTGCCTGGTCGGCAGACAGGCGCTTCGCTTCGACAAGTTTCAACCCACTGGTTTTTCCTGTTAAAATAGAGTTAATTTTTTCAGCAATCCCTCGACCAGATAAATTCATTGCATCTAACAGTTTCATTCGATTTCCATGGTCAACAAACTCATCCGGAATTGCCATAATTTCCACTGTACCTGAATACTTTTTAGCGTTTAACCAAGAAAGCACAGACCCACCAAATCCTCCCGTCAAAATACCTTCTTCAACAGTAATAATGTGAGAAAAATCGAACATGAGGTTTGATAACATTTTCTCGTCCAGCGGTTTAATAAATCGAGCATTGATAACTTGAGGTCTGACTGTATCAGTATTTAATAACCCTATTGCCACTTCAGCTTGCTCTACCATACTTCCCACAGCCAAAACCGCAATTTCTTCTCCTGGTGAAATCACATCCCATGATCCGATGGTTAGAGAGTTAGCTTGCGTTTTGGGATCAAACCGTATGCTCGATGACTTTGGGTACCGGATGGAAAAGGGTCCATTGTAGTAATAGAGTCCTGTATATAACAAATCCCGGAATTCATTACCATCTTTAGGAGCAGTTACTACGAGACCCGGTATGTTTTGAAGAAATGCAAGATCAAAGGTACCGTGGTGTGTCGGACCATCCGGACCTACCACCCCTGCACGATCAAGTGTGAACACAACATGCAAATTCTGAAGAGCAACGTCATGGATAATCATGTCGTAAGCTCGTTGTAAAAAAGTAGAATAAATCGAGACTACCGGTTTGATACCTGAAATTGAAAGACCCGCAGCGAATGTAACGGCATGTCCCTCAGCAATCCCAGTATCGAAAAATCGTTCAGGAAATTTTTTAGCAAAATCCAAAAGACCAGTACCTTCCCGCATTGCGGCAACAATACAGCAGATATCCTCATCTTTTTTGGCCAAATCACAGATAATTTTGCCAAATACATTACTGTAATCCGGGGCTTCATCTTTTCTCTTCTTTTTACCAACCGACTCTTTATCAGGTAAGCTGTAATATTTCAGAGGGTCAGCTTCCGCTTGCAATTTTCCACTTCCCTTTAATGTCAGAACATGTACCACAGCCGGATGAGGGAAATCCCTGAGGTTTTCAAAAGTCTCGATCAATTCATTAAGGTCATGTCCATCAATTGGACCGAAATAACGAAGTCCCAATTCTTCAAAAATCATCCCAGGAACAAGAAACGACTTTAATGCCTCTTGAAGACTGTGAAAAACTCTCCGGATAGCTGTAGAACCCGCGGGTACTTTTCCAGTTAACTTCCAAATTTTATCCCGGATACGATTGTAAATAGGATTGGTGACTATTTTTGTCAGATAATAAGATAACGCTCCAACAGTGGGTGAAATAGACATTTTGTTGTCATTTAGGACAATAAGAAATTGTCCATTAATATTAGAGGCATTGTTGAGACCTTCATACGCCAACCCTCCTGACATTGCCCCGTCACCAATTATGGAGATAATGCGATGAGTTTTTCCCTGGAGATCTCGAGCTTTTGCCATTCCCACACCTGCGGATATTGAAGTACTCGCATGACCAGCACCAAAGGCATCATATTCACTTTCCGAACGCTTGCAAAATCCACTGATGCCACCTTCCTGACGTAATGTTGGAAACTGATCCCTTCTACCAGTAAGTATCTTGTGGGGATAGCACTGGTGACCCACATCCCAGATCATGAGATCATCCGGTGCGTCGAAAACCCTGTGGAGAGCTACTGTCAAATCCACTACTCCTAGAGGCGAAGAAAAGTGCCCACCCTTCTCTTCAACAACATCAATGATATATTGTTTTAATTCGTCACAGACCAGATTTAATTCCTCAATCGAGAGATCTTTCAGATCTGCAGGGGAATTTATTCTGTGTAGAATCTTGAAACTATTCTGCAAGGACGGGTTCCCAAATCATGGAAATAAGGAGATCATGAATGGCGCAACTATTTGACAATTCGGGATGAAATGAGGTTGCCATATGAAGTCCTTGACGAACAAATACAGGTTCGTTATACAATTCAGCAAGTACTTCCACATTTCCACCGATTGATTTAATCTTGGGCGCTCTTATAAAAACGCCCTTAATAACTTCTACACCAAATTGGGTTTTAAACTCAATTTCTTCAACAAATGAGTCAACCTGTCTGCCATATGCATTACGTACAATCGTAATATCAAGTAATCCCAACGGTTTTACTCTGGAATCTCCCCCTCGATTTGCCATCAAAATCATTCCAGCACAGGTACCCATCACAGGATGCGTTTGAGCAAATGTTAAAATTTCATCACGAATACCGATGTGATCCATCAGTTTGGACATGGTTGTTGATTCACCGCCTGGGATAATGAGCGCATCGCAATTTAATAGGTCATCAGGGTATCGAACAGATCGAGTATCTACATTCCTTTTTCTCAGGACCTGTGCGTGCTTATCATAATCTCCCTGGAGAGTTAAAATCCCAACTGTTTGCATTACCACCCTCGTTCCTGTAGTCGCTGATCTTCCGGTATTTCCGCTATATCGAGACCCTTCATCGCTTTCCGGAGATCATAGGATACTTCCGCCAATTTTTCCGGATTGTCGAAGTAAGTTACAGCTGCCACAATGGCTCTTGCCCTATTGGGTGGATCTTCCGATTTATAAATACCTGAACCTACAAATACACTCTCAGCACCCAATTGCATCATGAGGGACGCATCTGCCGGCGTGGCAATTCCACCTGCAGCAAAGTTCGGTACCGGTAGTTTACCCAATTTAGCTACTTGTTTTACCAAGCTGAAGGGTGCTCCCAATTCCTTAGACTTTGCCATTAACTCTTCTTCATCGAGGATTGTCAGCACCTTCATCTCATTCTGAACTTTACGCATATGCCGAACCGCTTCCACAATATTTCCGCTTCCTGCTTCACCCTTTGTCCGAATCAAAGCAGCCCCCTCTCCTATCCTTCTTAATGCTTCACCTAAGTCTCGACACCCGCACACAAAAGGAACTTTAAAAGCATGTTTATTGATATGGTTAGCATCATCGGCTGGGGTTAACACTTCACTTTCATCAAGAAAATCAACATCTAATGATTCCAAAATCTGTGCTTCTGCAAAATGCCCGATCCGGCATTTTGCCATCACAGGAATTGAAACAATGTTCTGGATATCCTTGATCATTTTAGGGGCAGACATGCGGGCTATACCCCCTTCTGATCTGATATCTGCCGGTATCCGTTCAAGAGCCATGACTGCAACTGCGCCTGCATCTTCCGCAATTTTTGCCTGCTCCGCTGTAGTGACGTCCATAATGACGCCACCTTTCAGCATTTCTGCCAAGCCGACTTTTACTTCAAATGATCCTTTTTCCATCTCTTATTCCTCCTCAAAAACTAATGATATTTCCTCAATTTTTTCTTTCACTTCCTGAATAAGATAATCCGGAGTTGACGCCCCTGCTGAGATACCAACTTTTTCCGCATCATCGAACCAGTAAGGTTGAATTTCTTCGGCAGAATTCACTTGATACGTGTTGAGATTGACCTGTTTCGATAAGAGCGTAAGCCGTTTTGAATTGGCGCTTGTGAAAGAACCTATTATAATCATCACATCATTTTCTAATGCCAATTCCTTTATCTGGCTTTGGTTTCTTTTCGTCGGAAAACAAATCGTGTTAACAAACCGGAGGTCAAAAACCTTTGTCATGATAATATTGATAATTTTCTGAACATTCTCGATAGTCTGTGTAGACTGTGAAACAACCCCTACCCGTTTCATTTTTCTTAATTCTTTCGCTTCTTGAGGGGTTGCAATTATGATGGGATTTTCTACCTGACTGGCAATTCCTACAACTTCATCATGACCGTGGTCACCGATAATAATGATAGGACGACCCTCCGCTTCAAGCTTCTTCACTTCATCATGGATGTCCTTCACTAACGGACATGTAGCATCGATGATATTCATCCCTTTAATATGCGCTTCATCCCACACCGCTACTGCTGTTCCATGAGCTCTGAATAAAACGGGAGAGCCTTCCGGAATATCGTCCAAATTCTTTACTACCTTTGTTCCAACATCAGCGAGATCCCTGACCACACGTTCATTATGTACGATGTCTCCTAACATATAGACTTGACCATTTTCATTGGTATTGTCGTAAGCCAGATTAACAGCATCCCTTACACCAAAGCAATATCCGGCATCTTTTGCTATGGTGATTTTCATTTACCACCCCCCATATTGGATTGCGATTTGATAACATCTAACGTTTCTGATACCACGTATTTTATCGCTTTATCCAATTCCATTTCCAAAGTAGAGCCTGCTGCAAAAGGGTGCCCGCCTCCGCCCAATCTACGAGCCAATTCATCAATTCGAATTTTACCTTTTGAACGAAAATTCGCTTTGCAACGGTTATTATCGATTTCATGAATCATGAGCGTGACTTCAACACCTCCGATAGTCCTTACCAGATCAGTAAAACCTGAGACATCTGCATGGGTTGCGCCTGCTTCTTTGATCATTTTCATCGTAACGGGAAACCATGCCAACTGACCCCCTCCTTCAATCTTGATATTTCTAAGAGCGGTTCCCATCAGTCGCATTTTCTCTACGGAATTTACCTCATATACTTCTTTATAAACCTCGTGTGGAAGAACCCCTAATCTTATCATCTCACTTGCCATGTCATGTGCCTCAGGAGATGTATTATTAAATCTGAAAGAACCTGTATCCGTCATAACAGCTATGTACAATCCATGAGCAATTTTTGAATTCAGTTCGAATTTACCATTAAGCATCATCGTATATTGAAGGTATTCCCATATAAGATAACCTGTGGCACAGGCTGAAATGTCGTGCATTGTGTAGTCAAATCCATTGGGTTCATCCTGGGGGTGATGGTCGATGGACAGCGATTGGAGACCAAAAGTTTGAATATCTTCACCAAGTTCATTGAGACGTTTAAAATCACCAATATCCAGGATGACTGCAAGGTCTGAGCTTTTCACCCAATCCGAATGTAATGATCGATCATATACTTCAAACTCACAATATTCCGCCATGAATTTGTACTCACTCGGGAGAACTGATGGATTCAATATGCGGCATTCTTTCCCCTGGTTTTTCAAATAGCGAACCAATGCCAACTGGGAGCCAAGTCCGTCTCCATCCGGATTGAAGTGGGTGGAGCAGACAATCCTCTCCGCCTGAGAAAGAAGTCTATGAGCTTCATCCCAACGATATTGTAATCTTTTTTTATCCATGAATGACATTATTATGTTAGTCTATTTTACCGAATTTCCGGAATTCAAATTTACATTTATCATTCGAATTTAACCAATAATTACCCCACCAAAAAGTAACCCCTTAATCATAGGTAGATTTGATGAAAAAGTTTCAAGTTTCTCCCGAGAATCGGGATAAGTTTTATGCCCTGACAAATTGCTTTCCACTTAACTGCCTTACAACACCTTTCAATTCCATGGTTAAAAGTAATGTGAGTACTTTTGGAGAATCAAAATCGACTTGTTCCACAATATCATCCACATATTTAGGGTCATCGGTCAATATTTGATATAACTTCATTTCCTCCTTCGATAAGTCCAACTTTATTTCCGTTTGGACTGGTTTCGGGGGATGCATTAGTCTGGATTTAATTACTTCCACGATTTGACTTGTATTTTCCACAGGGATGGCTCCATGTCGAATGAGGCGCAAACACCCTACACTCTTTTTATCCGTTAAACGACCGGGAACCGCAAAAACATCTCTATTCTGGTCAACCGCATAAATCGCTGTCAACAAGGCACCGCTTCGGTTCCCCGCTTCCACTACAATCGTACCATGACTCAAGCCACTGATAATTCGATTTCTCTGTGGAAAATTTCCCGCATCCGGATTCGTCCCGAATGGAAATTCCGTGAGGATTACTCCGTTCTCTCTGAACATAGGTAATATTTTTCTATTTTCCGCAGGATAAACAATATCCAATCCATTTCCCAAAACCGCAATAGTTCGACCCCCTGCAGATAAGGCTGCAACATGGGCAATTGTATCAATTCCCTTCGCAAACCCGCTGATAATTGTTAACCCGGATTTTGCCAATTCAGTTGACAGGAGATGCGCATACCTTTTGCCATAGGTTGTTGGAGTACGAGTACCTATTATGGAAATTGAATCAAAATCCTTTTCACAAATTTCTCCTTTAATAAAGAGTAGAATTGGAGGATCATATATTTTCTTCAGTAATGTTGGATAATCTTGATCCCACAGCGATATAATTTTTACACTCAGTTTGCTCCCCATTTCTAATTGATTCTCTGGAAATGAAGTTGGGGTGTAGGATTTGATATTCTGAGCTAACTTGAGATTAATTCTCTCGACTCGGCACAAGTCTGTGATGGAAACTTTGAAAACTGATTCAGGTTCGCCAAATTTTGCAATCAAAGACCTGATACGGGTAGATCCCAATCCCTGAATTTCCATTAATCTTAAAATTGGTATTAAACTATCATGTTTCATTCAGTATGCCGTACAATTTGTGAATTAAATTATCCAATCCGTCGCCTGTGACGGCAGAAATAGTAAGTGTTTCATTTCCGGATATTTGGGGAGGAAGTTTGGACATATCACCACTTAACAAATCGGACTTTGTGAAAACGACTATTCTCGGTTTTTCAAGCAAAATTGGATTAAAACTATCCAATTCTCCCAACAAAGTATTGAATATTTCATTTAGGTTTTCTTCCGTGGAATCAATTAAGAAGAGTAGAATGGAAGTTCGCTCAATATGTTTAAGGAACCGGATACCTAATCCCTTTCCCTGGCTTGCCCCTTCGATAAGCCCTGGTATATCTGCCATAACAAAAGAGGTAAAATCTTTATACTTCACGATGCCAAGATGAGGCTGGAGTGTCGTAAAAGGATAATCTGCTATTTTAGGCTTTGCTGAAGTCAGCCTCGAAAGTAAAGTCGATTTGCCTGCATTAGGAAGACCCACGAGTCCCACGTCTGCAAGAACCTTTAACTCAACAATAAATTCAAATTTCTGTCCCGGTTGTCCCGGCTGGGCAAAGTCGGGAGTCTGCCTTGTAGCAGTAGCAAATTCCGAATTGCCTTTACCTCCCTTCCCTCCTTTAGCGGCGAGAAATTCATCACCATGATTTATCAGGTCTACTACAATAATCTCCTTACTATTTCGCCGTAAAACGGTTCCCTTGGGTACGGGAATGTAAATATCTTTTCCGTTTTTTCCAGTTTTCCTCCCTCCAGAACCGTCCATTCCGTTTTCAGCTTTATATTGCTTCCGGTATTTGACATCCTGTAATGTATGAAGTTGACGATCGACTTTAAAAAATACATGACCACCCCGCCCTCCATTACCCCCATCAGGACCCCCTTTGGGAACATACTTCTCCCTGCGGAAACTGACACAACCGTTCCCACCATGACCGGAGGTCACCTTGATTTTTGCGTAATCAACAAACATAATTCACAACAAATTTATGGCTAATGAACGGATTTGGCTATTTTAACAATTTTTAAACGCAAATTTTTACTTGCATTGTAGCAAGTAGATAGTGCTCAAGTGTATAAGTGTTCACGGATTGAGGTAAATTCAAGATGCAATAACAAAAACAGTTAATATACAGATATGGAAAACATGCTTTATGTATTACCAAACCACATCAATGTTGTATAAGGAAAATATCTTGTCTCTACTGAGTAAAGAAAACTGCTCGATCTGACACTGAGAGACAAGAAGACGATCAAACGGATCCCGATGATGGAATGGTAGCGATGCCACCTGATATACATGACGTAACTTAATAGGTAATATTTTAATACTATTTATTTCCATTTGTTTGCTAATGAACTGTTCAAGAGGAATCGACAGAGTTAATTTATCCATACTTTTTTTTAAGCTCATCTCCCAGATGCTGGCAATGCTCAGATATCGCGTATTATTCAAATTTTCTATTGCTGCTCTGGCTAGACGACTTATTCTAGGATTCCCCTCGCAAAACCAGATAAACGCATGAGTATCTAATAATAAATTCACTACATATATTCTTTGAAATCTTCCAAAGGTTCATCAAAGTCCTCTGACATCTTGATAATTCCTTTTGCACTACCAAATAAAGGTTTTTTTCGTTGGTCAGCCGGAACAAGCTTCACAACGGGTGTTTTTCCCTTGGCAATAACGACTTCTCCACCCTCCAGTACCTCACGAATTAGTTTGGACAAGTGTGTCTTCGCTTCATGAATTGTGACTTGATGCATTATCTTCTCCTTCAAAATATTTTAATTTATATAATTCTTATAAAAATTAAGTAAGAAATATGAATTAGTCAAGTTTCTTAGCTAATTAGAAAATCAAAGATGTTATTCTCCATTTGGCGGATATTCCCATTACATTTAAGAATCCAATCACATCCAGATACTGAGACATTCTGCTTAGGAACTTTCTTCACATTGGTCTGTTTTAATTTGAAAAAGTATTCAATTTGACTCTATATGTCATTAAAATTGGAAATACTAATAATATCTCACATTATCCATGTTAAGAAATAAGAAAAATGAAGAAATTAATAATATTATTTTCTATAATTCCATTTCTACTCCAAATTGGTAAAGGACAACAGACAATGACATACAACAAACTGACACCCGAAGAAGAAGACGTGATCCTTCAAAAAGGGACAGAGCGACCTTACTCCGGTAAATACGCAAACCAGCACGAAACAGGGATTTACACTTGCAAGCAATGCAATGTGCAATTGTATCGATCAGAAGATAAATTTGATTCCCATTGTGGCTGGCCCAGTTTTGACAATGAAATTGAAGGAGCGGTTAAACGAGTTCCTGATGCAGATGGTGTTCGCACCGAAATAGTTTGTAACAATTGCGGCGCTCATTTAGGGCATGTTTTTTTAGGGGAAAGATTCACATCGAAAAATACGAGGCATTGTATCAATTCAATATCAATGAATTTTGTAGCAGCAGATAAAGTTAAAACTCAACGTGCTGTATTTGCTTCGGGATGCTTCTGGGGGACTGAATATCACTTATCAAAAGTAGACGGGGTCATTTCTACCACCGTAGGGTACACTGGCGGACATAAAGACAACCCAACATATAAAGAAGTCTGCACGGGAACGACAGGTCATGCTGAAGCGATAGAAGTCATCTATGATCCGGAAAAAGTAACTTATAAGGAATTAGCCAAGTTATTTTTTGAGACTCATGACCCAACCCAGTTAAACCGGCAGGGACCTGATATTGGATACCAGTATAGATCTGAAATATTCTATTTGAATGACGAGCAGAGGGAAACAGCTGAAAAATTGATTACCATTCTGAAGAAAAAAGGATACGGTGTAGTCACAAAAGTTACTCATGCAAATACTTTCTGGGAAGCTGAGGATTACCATCAGGATTATTACGATAAAAAGAGGACTCTCCCCTATTGCCATTTCTACATGAAGAAGTTTTAAGAGGTTCTTAAACAGATGCGACGCACTTTGATCCAAAGGAATCTTTTACAGGGAAAGTGCGTCGCATCTGTTAAGAAATTTATATATTGGCTATAATTGCATCTGCGAACTTAGATGTCGACACTTTTGTTGCCCCTTCCATTTGCCGCTCCAAGTCATAAGTAACTGTCTTTTGAAGGATAGTTTCTTCCATTGCCCGGACAACCATATCAGCCGCATCCTGCCAGCCCAGGTATTCTAACATCATCACTCCCGATAGAATAAGCGAACCGGGATTCACCTTATCCTGACCCGCATATTTAGGTGCTGTTCCATGAGTTGCTTCGAATAGTGCAACATAATCACCGATATTAGCGCCTGGTGCCAACCCTAATCCACCTACTTGAGCTGCGGCTGCATCCGAAATGTAATCACCGTTTAGATTTAGAGTACATACCACATCGTATTCATCCGTCCGGGTAAGAATCTGTTGGAACATGGAATCTGCTATTCGGTCTTTCACAATGATTCGATTACCTGGATCACCAGCAGGTTTTCCTCCTCTCAAATTTGAAAATGCACCAGGTTTGGTGACAGGTGTGACGCCATCCTCTGCCCTTGTTTCATCCCACAATTCAGCTTCAGTGATTATCTGATCTCTAAACTCTTCTAATGCCAGTTCATACCCCCAATCTTTAAATGCACCTTCTGTATATTTCATTATATTACCTTTATGCATAAGAGTAATAGACTTCCTTCCCCGATCGATGGCATAGTTGATGGCTTTTCTAACAAGGCGTTTTGAACCGAATGGACTGATGGGCTTGATGCCAATACCAGACTTTTCACGAATTTCTTTGTTTAAATCATTTTTGATAAACTCGATGATTCTTTCCGCCTCTTCACTCCCGCTTTGCCACTCAATACCTGCATAAACATCTTCGGTATTCTCACGAAAGATAACAATATCCATTTTCTCCGGGTGTTTAACCGGGGATGGAACCCCTTTCAGCCACCTTACCGGACGAACACAAGCATAAAGGTCAAGGAGTTGACGAAGTGAAACATTTAGACTTCGGATTCCCCCACCTACCGGAGTTGTAAGGGGTCCTTTAATGGCAATGTAAAATTCTCCGATTGCATCCACAGTCTCCTGAGGCAACCATTCCCCCGTCTTGTCAAATGCTTTTTGACCTGCGAAAACTTCCATCCATGCAATTTTCTTCTTTCCTTTGTACGATTTATCTACAGCCGCATCCCAAACCCGAACTGAAGCACTCCATAAGTCCGGACCAATTCCATCTCCTTCTATAAATGGAATAATGGGATTATCCGGTATAGAAAGAATACCGTTAGTCAGAACTATCATTTCACCTTCTGTTGGAACTTCGATATAATTATACTTTCCCATTTTCAATCATCATTACCTTTCTTTTCTTTTGTATTTTTTATTTTATCTCCACTATTTCCTAACTTTGTAGTTTTTCCTTTTTTTGATTTATCTCCGGCATTTTTGTAATCTGTGATATAGAACCCGGAACCCTTAAATATCAAACCTGCACCACCTCCTATCAATCGACGTATCTTTCCTCTACAAAGGGGGCATTCTTTCAACGGCTCATCAGCAAAACTTTGTAATTTCTCAAAAATATGTCCGCACTCATTACATTTATATTCGTATGTTGGCATTACTCTCCTATTATTTTTCTATATCGCCTGTCTGTTGACAGGCAGGCCTGTCCGACTGCGTCACGCAGGCGGGGAATTTTTCCTCCATCCCGACGCGTCGGGACGAAGGTCACAATGGACTCCCACAGAGAGTCCCGAAACTTCGGGACGTAGCTATGTTCTTAAAATGGCGCAAATTGCTGCTATATCCACAATATCATCAACACTACAACTCCTGGATAAGTCCATCATAGGCTTATTCAGTCCTTGTAACAATGGTCCCCATGCTTTAAAACGTCCAAATCTTTGCGCAATCTTATATCCAAGGTTTCCTGCATCCAGATCAGGGAAAATCAAAACATTGGCTTCCCCTTTCAGGGGAGAATCAGGCGCTTTTACTTCAGCTACCGATGGAATAATAGCAGCATCAAACTGAAGTTCTCCATCACTTTTGTATTCGGGATAAGTATCCAAAAAAAGGGTTGCAGCTTTTCGAACTTTATCAACCATTACATGGTTTGCACTCCCTTTAGTAGAATATGAAAGAAACCCGATTTTCGGTTTTTGTTCAGTCAATTTTTCATGAGTTTGAGTAGAATCATAAGCAATCGTAACAAGCTGCTCAACAGTCGGATTTGGAACTACTCCACAGTCGGCGAAAGTATAAGATTTGTCTCCATTGGGACTTGTCATTAAAAAACTGCTGGAAACCAGTTCGGATGATTCCGACATCCCGATGAGTTTGATAGCTGCTTTAATCACATCACTGGATGATGTTACTGCTCCACAAACACATCCGTCTGCATATCCCTGTTCCACCATCAATGCACCAAAATTCAATGTGTTTTTCATGAACACTTCAGGTTCGTCGATATCAAGATTTTTTTCTTGATTTATTGTCAAAAAACGATCTTTTAATTTACCAAAGAAATCACAATTTTCCGGATAAAGAATTTCTAAATTTTTGGGTAAATCATATTCGTTTATACTATTTATATTTCCGAGAAGGATTACATCAGCAATTCCCAACTCTTTAATCTTTTTTGCTGCAACAACAATTCTTTTTTCACGTCCTTCAGGAAAAACAAGGGTACGATTTAAGCGAGCCGCCCTATCACGAATTCGCTCCTGAATTGTATTCAATTCTGAAATTTTTCTTTCAGTTTCACTAATACAATTGGAGGGACAAACTTTTCAATATCACCACCAAGTTGTGCCACTTCCCGAATAACGGTAGAATTTAAATGAGTATATCTTCCATGAGGCATAACAAAAACGGTAATAATTTCTTCATTTAGATGCCTGTTCATCCAAGACATTTGAAATTCAATTTCAAAATCAGAAACAAATCTCAATCCACGAATAAGTACAGTTGCTCCTTTCTTTTTCGCATAGTCAACAATAAGTCCGGAGGTATAGGTTACCTCTACTTGCGATAACGCCTCTGTGGACTTCCTAATCATATCTAATCTTTCATCCAATGTAAAGACGGTACTCTTTATTTGATTTACCGCCACAGTAACATAAATCTTTTCAAAAAGTTTACAACTTCTTTCAATGATATCCAGATGCCCCATTGTGATGGGATCAAACGTTCCAGGGTAAATTGCCTTTATCATGATCTTTTATAGAAGTAGGATATTAATGTATCACCATATTTTTTTGTAGTAATCGAATTTTCTCTATTCCACTTCTCATATACTGAATATTCAATCACTAATGTACTGCCAATAGTTAAAAGTTTAAATACTGAAGAATACAAACAATCAAGATCTACCTTATTGTATGGGGGATCCGCAAATATCAAATCATAAGGCAAATTGCTCTTCTTTTTTAAAAAGGATAACACATCTTCCCTAATTATTTTGATATTACTTCCATTAAAATGACGACAATTATCTTTCAAAATATTAATTGACCTTATACTTTTATCAACGAATGTTACAGATGAAGCTCCTCGGCTGATTGCTTCAAATCCAAGAGTACCCACACCTGCGAAAAGATCAAGAACCGTCACACCTGAAAGGTCCGGAAGTGTGTCGAAAATTCCTTTTCTAACCCATGATTGAGTTGGACGGATTTGACTTCGATTACCCGTTTTTAGTCTAGTTCCTTTAAAACTACCGGCAATAATCGAAGTATAACTCACGGGTTCCCCGAATTGACTTATGTGATCAATTTATAGGTTACCAGCTCCTGATCGAAAGCATTCTGATTTTCTTTAATCACACTGTCTTTATACTGTCTTGGTGTTAATTCCTCTATTTCTGATCTTATATGTGACTTCATATAGAAATACCAAACAAGCGCCAATATCACACATAAAGATATAAGAGCAGCAAGAATTTCCTCTAATCGAATCCTGGTGGACTTTTTCTTACTTGGCGTCTCACTCTTTTCAGGTTCCGTTTTTTCCTCAAGTACCTTTTCAACAATGATTTCCTGAAGACCCTGTTCTCCCATTATATTTATCTCAGGCATGGTTACCCCTCCGGAGCAGAAGTCCTAGAATATCCACATCCCAGGATCCATTTGAAGAATCCGGGAATTGTACTGTTTTACTCTCCATCATACGATATGGATCTACTATTTGTATTTTATTGGTTTCAATACGATTTATCCATTTGTTTAATTGAATATCAGAAAATTCACCAATTAAAAAAATACTGAATTCTTTTTCCTCCTTATCCTCTCCGACAAAATTAAATATTTGTAGAAATTGGGACATATTTTCTTTGTTCCCCTTGATTTGAGATAACATCATTTTCTCATCTTTAACACTGATAATAGCCATGGATTGCAATTCATTATTAATCAGAATTCTACCAAGAAAATGTCTCCCCTCCGGCTCAATAAGGACTGCTGGAGAATCTACAGTGTCACAACATCCTGCTATTGCCCGTATCGACGATTGCACGGAAGGCTCCACCCAAACCGGGATACTGCCAATCCCATAAACTGCTTCCTTTATGGATTCTAATACATTCTTTTGGATAACACATAGAAATACCTGCAAGTCATTGTTGCCAGAAATATTTTGGAAAAATGGGACAAGATCATCCCATATATTGCCATAACGAAGTCTAAGAGTCCACATTAAAAACTCTTCTTTTTCCTTGTCAGTCAAATCTCTATCTACAGAAAGTATATCAGTCTCAATCCAATTTTCTCCAAGTGATAAATAGATTTCTCTGTCAGGTACAGAAAGAGAATCATTGATAGACTGGAAAAGACTATCAAAGGCAACTTTCAAATCATTCTC
Source organism: Fidelibacterota bacterium (assembly GCA_022562455.1). GTDB lineage: Bacteria > Fidelibacterota > Marinisomatia > Marinisomatales > SCKK01 > SCKK01. The sequence continues at coordinate 50,002 of JADFPG010000001.1, forward strand.
GTTTTTCCCTGAAGCAGCAAGGTTTTCAGGAAGGGGAAAAACTTGAAGTTGATTAATTATGATAGAATGTCCTGATACATCTGCCTGTGCGAATCTGACCTGATTATTCTTTATGGAAATAGCTAACATTATAATTTAGTCTGATCTAAGCATCAGCGCTTATATTGACATAAAATGTTCGTATCCTGTACGTATTCCGATTGTGAGGATGCAAAGAGTAATGGATCGAACCTGACACTTGAATTGTCCACTTAATACTGTATGTGTCCATTCGAAGGGTCCTTCGGACAGAACATTTTGAGTGAAATCATCCTGAATTATCGAGAAATAGTCGAAATGTCCTTGATAAGAGGTCCCATTTCTGATAGTTTCGCGGATTAAAATATTTACGGATAGTTGTATACAAAAACCTATTGATTACAAGTCATTCCTAATAATTCAAGTCAGAACCTGGCCCAACTCTTTTCCCCATTCGTAATTGATCCATGAGAATTAGACCTGAAAGAAAAAATAAGGTAGCGTCTATCCACATAAGAATCCTTAATAGGACTTTCTACTTTTAAATCACCATCCTCCACATCTATTTCATATAGTTTATTTGTCAATGGACAGTAAAACATTGAAGAATCCGGCATATAAGAATCATAATAGGAAATAACCTCAACGTGCGAGGAAATAACCGTGTCGTATATACTAATAAATAAACTGTCATTTAAAAAAGGTCCAACCATATTTAATCGAACAAAAGTCGTGTCAACCGTATTCTGCTCTACATTTTGGGTGAGTACTGTGAAGACAGTATCGATCAATGTATCTTTCCGACTTTTAATAAATCCAAATGATGTATCATATACCACATCGAAATTTCTAAATATATCAACTTCTACAACTTTGTCATGTAGATAAATTTTTTGTTTTCCTAAATATGTAGAATCTGCGGTCAATGAATCACGAGCAGCATTAACAACATTCATAGCCCATAGTCCATCATCAGCATTCTCACCTACAATACGATTATAATAAGAAAGCACCTCATAAATATTTTCCATACGAAAATGACTATCATCCTGAATGGCATCTTCCTCATCCCAGATAACACGAGGAGTATAAATGACTACAATTAACATTATTATCCCGACAAGTATTCCTAATTCGAGCAGATCACGAATCCACCATTTATTTACTCTTTTTTTTTGTTGTTCCATACTTTCTCCCACTCGTAATGAAATAATCAGTTACATTTACAGGGTAACTAAATCTCGGATTTTCCCCAACTTTGTCTTGCCAATACCTTTCACCTTCGTAATATCTTCCACTTTTTTGAAATGACCATGGTCATCTCTGTAAATTATTATCCTTTCTGCAATAGACGGCCCAATGCCAGGAAGGGACATCAATTCTGTTTTTGTTGAATTGTTTAAATTTACCTTGCCAGTGGGAATAATTGAACTATCTTTCACGTTAATTTCAGTTTTCTCGTTTCCTTGAACTATCTCATCTTTTAAATTTATATTTTCGTTTTTGATATTAGTAACAATAGCCTCAATCTCCCCTGCCATCTTTGATGCTTCTTCCACATCTAACAGGGTATCAGAAAACCATTCTCGCCGAACAAATCCAGTAACCAAACCAACAATCAGAGCGGTAAGTAAAAATCTAAATATCAGTTTTTCCTGCGGTGTCATTGCCAATTATGATTTTACTTTTCGTACGGATATTTTTTCAGCTCTCCCGTTAGAAGCTTTTAGTTGCTCAAAAAGCGCCTTTTGTTTTTTATTTAAAGAAGTAGGCGTTTTCACCTGGATTCGCACGAATTGATCTCCTCTCCGGCTCCCCCTTAGCTGTGTGAAACCTTTTCCACGCATTCTCAAAATCTTACCGGACTGGATGCCTGGTGGAATTGTCAATTTAGCTTTTCCTGTAAGGGTTGGTATTTCAACAGCATCCCCGAGAACTGCTTGATAAATAGGAACTTCCAATTCAGTTAATACATCATTCCCATGGCGTGTAAAATATTTGTGTTCTTTCTCTTCAAAAACAACGTAAAGATCACCTGCTGGTTGACCTCTTTCACCTTTACTACCCTGTCCTGTTAATGTCATATAATTCCCAGTAGATACTCCCGCTGGAACTTTTATAGTTATTTCCACCTTTTTACTGATACGACCCGCACCGGCGCATTTACGACATGGATTTGAAATGATTTCACCCGTCCCATTACAGCGGGGACATTCAGTTACATTAACAAATTGTCCAAGTATAGATCTTGTAACTTGACGCAATTCACCAGAACCATTACAGGTAATACACCTGGACGGCATGTGTCCTGAAGCTGCACCCAACCCAATACATTCTTTACATGTTTCGTATCGCTTAACTTTAATTGTTTTGGTGACCCCCGAGTAAATCTCTTCAAGGTCTACGGGAAGAGAAATTCTTAAATCACCTCCTTTTCGACTTCTACTCCTCGCTCTTCGCCCACCACCAAAAAAGTCTTCGAATGAGCCGAATCCATCCATAAAGGTGCGCAATGCATCAGAAAGATCGAAGTCCTGAAATCCAAATCCTCCAAAACCACCCGCTTCCTCTATACCTGAATGCCCAAACTGATTATATTGTGTTCGTTTTTGGGAATTACTAAGTACCGAATAAGCTTCTGCTGCCTCTTTAAATTGTATTTCTGCCTCATTATTTCCGGGATTTCTATCCGGATGATATTTCATTGCCAATTTACGATAAGCCCTTTTAATTTCGGATTCATCAGCGTTTCGATCAACGCCCAATACATCATAGTAGTCTCGTTTCATTTCACAGATTTCTCTTTTTTCTGTTGTCCAGTACTCACCACAACTTTTGCATGTCGAATCACTCTATCCTTATATTGATATCCTTTCTCAAACTCTGATATTACTTCGTGTTCTCCGTGCTTTTCAGAAGGTTGCATCATAAGGGCATCATGTAAATCAGGATCAAATTGCGATCCAATTGAGTCAAACGGTTTTACCCCGACTTCTCTTAAATTCTTCAATAATTTTCCCAATATCATAGTCATACCATCAGCAATGGAAACAACATTCTCCCCCGAATATTCGGGGTCACCATTTACCGAATCTAACATTCTTTCCAAGTCATCGATCACAGGAAGAAATAACTTTATTATGTTTTCTCCCTTATATTCCAAAATCCTTATGATTTCACGGTCTTTCCTTTTGCGATAATTATCAAACTCCGCTTTGAGCCGAAGATGCCGGTTTTCAATATTAGTCAAAGATTCCTTTAACACCTTTATCTCTTTTGTAAGGAGTACAGTTTCTTTCTTTTTTACCGGCTTTTTCTTTTTAGATGTCGCCGTTTTTTTACTGTTTGTTGATTTTTTAGTCGGCATTAGATTAATAGTTTTACACCTGCTTTAATACATTTGTTAATAGGGTGATTACCGCATATGCCTGACGGTATGCCATTCTAGTGGGTCCGATAATGCCCATTCGACCATTCAAATCGCCTAGTTTAAACTTACTTGTCACAATAGAGCAATCTTGAATTGCCTCTTCTTCATTTTCTTGACCAATCAATGATTCCGTTTCCATTTCACTTAACTCATTGGATAATGATTGAATGAAAAATTCATCATTATCCAGAACAGATACCACCGATTGAATAAATTGTGACTCATTGAATTCGGGATTTTGTAACAACAGATCTTTATTAGAGGTATATACTTTCCCCTGTTCTTCCGTAATGAAAATAGAATTCACATTCCTGATCAGAAATGATACCAATTCATCCTTGGATACTTCACTTTCCTTTAATCGATCACCTATTGTTTGGTGAATTTCCTCGATTGATAGTCCGAGAAGCCGTTCCCTAAGGATTGATGCTGTAAATACTAACTGTGATGAACGAATTTCAGATTCGAGTTCGAGTATAATGGATTTTACGTTGTCGGATTGAAAACCCAGTATCAATAATATTTTACCAGAGCTTAACAGGACCAAATCCAGATCAGTAAGGACAATATTTTGAGAAAGTGAAAAAAAAGCGAATCCAAATAAGTACGAAATCGCAGATAAAGAATCTGCTGTCTTCTGCAAGATTTTTTCGACATTAAACGCTACTTCCTCAAGCTCCCTTTTGAAATGTAATATCTCGTTTTTTAGCGGGGGTTCTATTTCCATCAATTCGTCCACATAAAACCGATATCCAAGGTTAGTTGGAACACGACCGGAAGAGCTATGAAGATGATCTAAAAGACCAACCCCTTCCAGAGAATGTAAGGTGTGACGGATAGAAGCTGTACTCAAATTTATCTGGAATTTATTCTTCAGCCTAATTGACGGTACGGGTGCAGCATTTTCAATAAAATCTTCAATAACATATTTCAAAATGTTTTTTCCCCTCTGAGAAAGGTCTGATTTTGTTTCAAATTTTGTCATAATCCCATTCTTATAGTTATTAAAAATTAAGATATGGAATATGTAGAATCAAGGTCTTATGTTCGTCCGGAAGAGCATATTACTTTAAAAATTTTCTTACCGCTTGACGACTGGCAATTAATGAAAATAGAACCATAAGCCCAACAAATTGCCACATAACCTGCCAATCCCAATGAATTTTATATCGTGTAAATACGGCAAGAAAATAATTAGAGACTCTTATAAATCCATAAGCGAAACTCCCAGCAAGCATTGCAGCAATAAATCCTTCAATCATTCCCTCTACCATAAATGGAAACCGGACAAATCGATTGGTTGCACCTACTAATTTTAACGCTCGAATCAGGTCCCGGCGAGAATAGATAGTCAGTCTGATTGTGTTAAAAATTAAGATCATGGTACCAAAAAGTATAATCACAAAAATCCCGGTGACGATGGTAAAAAAACCCTGATAGTATCTCTCAATTATGGTTATTAGTCTCCCCTGATACCGTACTTCCTCAACGTCCTTAATCATTTTTATCTGATTCACGATGGGATGAACATCAAACTTTTTTTTCACATTCTCATCAAATTTTACCACACAACTGGATGGTAGTGGATTTTCTCTAAGAAGATCAAACAGGTTTTCCCCGAATTCCCGTTCGAATATTTCCGCTGCCTCCTGTTTGGTTACCAGATTGGCAGATTTTACGCCTCTTATTTTTATGATTTCATCCACATGACGACTCGCCTCACTGTCACTAATCACAGGAGAGAAAAATACCTGGAGTTCATATTGGGAGCGTGCAACTTTTATTATTCTTGAAAAATCCTGCCCTGTTATCCCTCCAAAAACAACGAAACTCATGGCTATAGAAATAGCAAAAATCGATGCAAATACTGATAATTTTTCGCGCCAGAGGTTTTTAAAGCCTTCTGCAATCAAGTATAGAAAAGTTTCCATCATCCACTAACACGGCCATCCACAACTTCAATAAATCGATGACCGCGATCTTTTATAAGATTATAGTTGTGCGATGCCATGATTACAGCCGTACCCTCTTTATTAATTTGTTCTAATAATGTCAATATCTTAAAGGATGAAACAGGATCAAGATTTCCTGTAGGTTCATCCGCAAGAATTACAATTGGATCTTTTACAATAGCTCTAGCGAGAGATACTATCTGCTGTTCGCCCCCTGACAGCTCAGAAGGGTAGTGACTCGCCTTATTGGAAATATCAAGTTCATCTAAAACGTGATAAACTTTTGATTTGATTTCCCTTTTCTTTTCCCCTCTAACCCTTAATGGCAGCGCAATATTCTCAAAAACATTTCTATCCGAAAGTAACTCAAATTCCTGAAAAACCATCCCTACTTTTCTTCTTAATAAAGGAATCTGCCTTTGTTTTATTTTTGAGGAATTATACTTGTCTACAACTACCTTCCCTTTCTCAGGAAATATTTCCATATAAACTAATTTTAATAGAATTGTTTTTCCTGCACCTGTAGGTCCAATCACAAAGACAAATTCTCCTTTTTCTATTTCAAATGTAGCATCGAACAACCCTGCACCTTTTACAAAGGTACAAGTAACATTATCGAACCAAATCATTGCTTATTACAACGAATAAGTGGGTACGACATAGCCGTAAGATTCCTCGACAACACGAAAAAAACATACCTACATCCCGAAAAGTTTCGGGACTCTCCGTGACCTATGATCCAAAGGGTCTCCTATGGAGGAAAAATTCCCCGCCTGCGTGATCCCGAAGTTTCGGGAGGCAGGCCTACCTGATAGTAGGCAGGTAATACAGCAAAATAGACTATGCATTTGATCACGAACACACCACTGATGTTCTATAATTCCATAAGAGGAATTCTCTCAGTTCCTTTCCAGTTCAACAGTTTTGAAAAACATATTCACTTTATCTTACCAGAAAGTATAAATCCAACGGCTCAACCCAATGATCACTAGCACGACTCCTTCTCTTCGGGAAATAACCCATCCTGTGCGCATGAAAATTAACACCAGTATAACCATTAGAGTCAGAAGAATCAGATTAGATCTGGCATCGGCATCAACAGGAAGATTTCTCAGAATTGCTGCCAATCCCAGAACGCCAAAAAGATTAAAAATATCACTGCCAATGAGGTTGCCGACTGAAATGCCGTAGCGACCACGGAGGGCAGCCACCAATGACGTGGCAAATTCAGGCGCCGAAGTCCCGGCTGCTACAATGGTTGTCCCTATTACCCATTCAGAAACTCCCATGATTTTTGCCAAGCTAACTGCTGAAATCACCAGGAAGTGGGATCCACCCAACACCATTCCCATTCCCAACAATAATAACATTGGATCCTGCCATCTAAACTTTCCTATGGTTACCTCAACTCCCGCAGGCTCCCTTTTAAAATATAGGTAAGAAAGATAAACAATGAGGAGAACAAAGAGGATTATGCCCTCAGTTCGGTTCAGACTCAAGTTCCACAAAAAACCAACCAATAGGATTGCCCCGAACAGCAAAAAAAAACCATCCCTCTGAATAATAGTTTTATTAGTTTTGAGACTATGGATGATTGCTGTGCCTCCAAGGATAAATCCCAGATTGAATATGTTGGAACCAACAATATTTCCTACTGAAATATCAGACATTCCTCTGAAGGCGGCTAAAATTGTCACCCCAAACTCCGGTGCGGAAGTGCCAAATGCCACTATTGTCAGCCCGATCACTAACTCCGAAACTCCCAGACGGTTTGCAACTCTAATCGCTGCATCAACCAGCCATGTAGCCCCTTTCCCAATAACTACAATAGTAAGAAGAATAATTGTAATATCTTTTAGAATTTCCATTATTTCCTAACTTGATTGTACCTGCCTCCCGATCCCAACGCTGTCGGGAGGATCGTTCCCGCCACAAAGAAGGCGGACAGGCAGGCGGGTAGGCATTTTCATTTTTTTCCGTCGGTGATTCCGTCAGCTGACGGATCGCCGATCGGGACTTCTACCATCCGATCACCGACCCGTTTCCCGACAAGCTTGTCGGGACGACGTCTTAACTTGATCTATTCATCACTGAAGATACAATTCTTTTTCCTTAATGTATTCAAGTACTGAATCCAGGACGAGGTATTTAATGCTCAACCCGGAATGGACCCGCTGTCGAATTTGACTTGATGAGATTTCAACTTGTAATACATTAGAAAACCAGATTTTTGAAAGATATTCCTGAGAGATTTTACTGGGACGAAAACCGGGACGCAATGCAACAATAACCTGACTCTCCCGCAAAATTTTTTCGGGATTTTTCCAATTATGAAATTCAATCAGACTGTCACTACCAATAAGGAAATAGATTTCTTCCCTGGTTAGCTCAAATTCTTCCTTTATTTCTCGGATAGTTTCAATCGAATAAGATACGCCGCCTCTCTTTATTTCTATGTTCGATAATTCAAAATTATCTGTTTCTATTAACGAAAGTTTGAGCATTTTCAATCTATCCTCGACCGATGAAAATTCTGACGCCTCTTTATGCGGGGGTAAAAAGGCAGGGACAAAAATCATCCTGTCAATATTCTCGGATTCCTTAATAGCTTCAGCAATAATTAAATGTCCGATATGAGGGGGATCGAATGTTCCACCAAAAATGCAGACTTTCATGAACCGCCCTTGGAACGTTTTTTTGACTGACCATCCGCAATAAGGGATTTCGCCGTTTTCAGAAGTTTCTTATCCTGGAACTTCGACTCATTTTGATCCAAAAATTTCTGTGCATCCTCAAGACTATTTTCCTTAATATAAACCTCTATTATTTTTACCCGTGCTTGATCTGCCAATAAAGTATCGTAATAGGTCAAAAGGAGATCTTCAAAATAGGATATCGCTGATTTATATTCCTCAAGTTTTATATAAAGAATTCCGGATTCATATACTTTTTTTGCTAATTTATCTCTTAAAGTTCCTATCGTTTCAACAGAAGTTTCTCGATAGTCAGAATTTGGATAATCCTCAATAAATTCCTGAAGTTTATCAATAGCTTTTACGGTATAATCCTGATCGTGATAATATTTAGGTGATTTTTTAAAATAACTCTGGCAAATCCGCCATCTTGCTTCTTCCACGAAAGGACTATAAGTCATCTGTCTGACTAACCTTTCGTACTCTGAAATCGCAAGTATATATTCTTTATTTAAAAAGTAAGATTCTGCCAGATAAAATTGGGCATCATCCCCAAGCTCTGTATGCTTTCCCCGCAATAAAACATATTCGAATTCTTCCTGGGCTCGATAATATTTTTTCTTTTCAAAGTAACCCATTCCCTTATTAAACCGTTTTTCAAGATCTTTACCAGACAAATCCACCTTTGTGGATGAACAACCAAAGAATACAATTACGGCTCCTGCTATGAAAAGAAAAAACCTGTTCATACAAAAAGAAGTCGTTACCAGAGCAGAGAGACCTTTATTCCACCAATTCCTGTGGAACTATAAGGAGAAAAAAACAAGTTTGTGGTCACATCAATCTTTTTCTTGGAAGACGATTTTTTGACTTCCCAGACTGCATCAACTGCACTGAATAGATGGTTAAACATGACAGCTGTGATTGAATATTTAGCAAATTTTAACAACTCATTATGTCTGGCGCGCTTGTTTAAATAATCATTTTTATTATACGTCATAAAAATATTTTCAATATTATTACCTATTTTCTTATCTTCCCGCCACCATTCCGTACTTCCTGTTGAATCAATCCATCCTGAAACGAATTGATTATATTTCCCGATGTTCTCATAGAATTCAAGATCACGTACCACCCTGGAGCCCTCGATCAGACCTGCTGTTAAAGTATCTGAAGTTACATAGGTACCATCTTCCAGAAGTAGCTGAAGGTGATGCGTACCCTTAATACTTACTTCGGGAAATAAACCAATCCAGTCAACCCAACTTTTTAATGACCAAAAACGGTCTGCAAAATTCTCAAAAGAGATTCGTGCATTCTCCCCTCTATTGGTATAATCACGCCACATCAACCATCCGCCAATTTCTACTGCGAAAAAGAGAGCCGATTTCAATTTCGAACCGGCATACAGTTGACCTCCACCTGGAACAACTAATGATAACATAAGCCCTCGTGCCGGATATTTGTTCAGCTTTGTAACAACTGCTACTGAGTCCGTATCATTCATCACTTCCGTCAGATTAAGCATAGGTCCATGAAAATCCGGTCGATAATGAAAAATACCGTTACCCGCTTCAACCGAGACCACAGATAACAACCCTAAAATGATGAGATGTGTTATTATTTTTTTCATACTAAAACCCAAATAATATTGTGAAATAAGTTCTTATTTCTTCACCAAACGAAGTTTCTGCTGTCGAGAATTTATTCAATCCTTTATGAACTTCCACAGCAATTCCTGTTGGATAATTATAAAAAGAAAATCCACCAAAACGAAATTGCAGACCCACAGACTTTTTCCCGTCAAACTTACCGCCATCGCCATTCCATGCGTCCCCATACTGTCCAATCAACCCTACCACCACATTTTGAAGAATAAATGGCCCAAATGGGATGTGTTTCTCCATCATTACAGGAATACGAAGCGTAAAGTTTCCTTGAACCAATCTGTTCCCTTCTATACTGTAATATGGATATCCTTTTATTCCAGGCAATCCACCTCCAAAGAAATTGAAAAATGAATCAACTTCAGTTTCAGACATCCATCCGGATCTTATACCGAATGAGGCTGTCCATCTCTGCGTTCGAGGGATTGTGTAATGATAATCGGCATTCGCAGAAAGTCGCCAAAATTCAAAGGGTGTAAAAACCTCTTGCAGAGTGGAATAATCTTCGTTGATTTTGAAACCTTCAAAAAACTTGTTTTTCTCATACTTCCCATCAAAGAACAGATGAAATCCATGTCCTGGATTAATGTCTGCATCTACCGTTCTTTTTACGATGTGAGTGTTCCAACTGATTCCCAGATGTTTTCCAATATAATAATCAAGACCTACTTTACCGAACTGCCCTTCAACCCGCTCTTTGAAATTCTCATGAAATTTCTGATATGAGCCATACAACTTTAGCTCATGAGACCCACGAATTGGGATTCTCAAACCGGCATCCCACTGGAAAAGGCGAAACTGAATATCATAATCCAGATCATAAACTTCTATATACTTAGTACTTTCCGATATGTTTCTCGTAATATAAAATATTTCAGAGAATAGGGTTGGGTAAAATTTTCTGAACTCGAATAGCAAGAAAAGATCCACGTCAAAGATACTGTTTGTAGATGCTCCTCCAAATATGTTGAGTTTGTTCAGGATTTCACTGGAGTAAAAGTAAAATCCTGGTTTTACTGTTCCATAGTCCATCATGATCTTCGGAAAGATAAACATCGGTGAAAACAGATCATGATAATTCTTAGCCTCTGACCCATCCTGACTATCAGTCTGCTCAGGGAGATGAGCAAACTTCTTAAAATAGTTTGGACTATACCCTACAACTTCTTCGCTTATCAACGTAAATGTATCTATTAAGGCAATTTTATATCCGCCATCCTCATAAAGGGAGTATAGTATTTGTCCTTCACTATTGACATCCGGCATAAATGCTCCCCCAATAACATTAGTGATGTATCCCTGTTCACCTGTGGATTCATTTACAAAATAAAGGTTGAAGATACCGGTTTTGTCATTTGAGAAAACGGTTATACCATCGGATGTTGTTATGTCGCGTTCATCCCATTCCATAGTAGCCATATAGTTACCCAATGTAGTATCCGTTAAGCTGAGAAATGCCGTGTTACGAAAGTGATTTTCTACATAATCGAAAAGGAGCCAATTATTTTTCTGGTCGTAAGCCAAACTGAAAATCTGTTTCCCATTATTAAAATCCGTAATCTGTTCCGACTCTTTTGAGATAAGGTTTATTAAAACCACATTATGCGTGCCATCATTTACAGCCAGATACGCTAATAAACTATCACCAGGAAGAAGAACGGGTGAAAAAGCACGGCTTCCATGAGTAAGCCTTATCTCTTTATCATTTTCGAAATTATATTCATACAAATCAAACCACTTCGATCCACGTTTGTCCGGCTTTGATTTTTTACAGTAGTAGATAATTTCACCTGTAGATTTCCAAGTCGCTGCAGAGATAACACCTTCAGTGATCATCTCTGATATATCCGAATCGAGGTCGTAAATATATAAATCTGTCTGGCTAAAATAATCGTTTTTATTGTTGGATAGATAAGCAAATCTTCTGCCATCAGGCGCCCATACCGGGTGTATGTTTGTCGTTCCATTATTCAATAAAACTGTTCCCTTGAATTCTTCTTTGATACTTGCCAATAGTTTTTCATAACGTGCTTCCAGAGCATTTTTAAATTCATGATAAACTTGATTCCCTGACAGTCCGATAGCCATTTTAATAGCGCGATCAACAGAATAACGAAAAGGATTGGAAAGATTCGTCAAGATTTTTTTAAGGGACGATTCTCCATATTTAAAAACAATGTACCTCACTAAAGCAAAACCGGCATTGTACGTCGATTCATTTCCAATGCCACTTTTTCCGAACGTATTCATTTCATTGAGAGTGTGGAGATGACCGTGAATGACATGATCTCTCAATATCATATCCCTGTGTGTATCCCAAAAATCGTGAGTAGCTCCTTCATACATATATTGTGCTACACCTTCTGCCAACCAGGGTGGTACCGTTGCACCGGGAATTGGATACGAAATCAATGTGTGAGGGTAGCCGTAGAGAACATCTTCCCTCGTCTCCTTCTCATATCCTATCCATTGGATATAGGCTCCTGGGATGTTATTCCCGAATTTGAATGATTTTTGAAGCGATATAATGTGAACGAATTCATGAGTAATCACACCCTGAAGCCAGCGATGACTTCCTCTAAGTTCAAAATCCAATGGAGAAGCCCAGATTTCAATCTTATTGTCATAATAATATGTGATACCATTCGAATAATCATCGGTATCCAGAAAAATGAGGTGCGTTTTTGTGGGTGGTTCATAATCATATACTTTGGTGACATGGGGATAAATTGATTCAGCCACAAATGCTCCTTCCCTCGCTGTTCGCTCCGTCTCTTGCGTAAAATGAATCATAAAATGAGGCGTTTCAAATGTCTGCCAGTCTAATTCAGGATGGTTGTAACTAACTTGAGGATAAACAGTAGTAGATATTAGCCCTATCATCCATAAAAAATGGAATTCACTCTTTATGGTTTTAAAAAATTGAAGCATTTGTGAAGTATTCTGTGAAAAATTCGGACCCAACTCAGTGTACAACTGCAATTTTCAGAATCTTATTTTCAGATTTACTCCCTTTTATTGCCATAATGTTAGCAAAATAGACTCCGCTTTCCACATTTGTCACATCCCAAACCACTTCGTTCACCTCCCCTTGAATGGGAGCATCCATCCTAAACCGCTTGACAAAATAACCAGCCAGATCATAGATATTGATTTCCACTTTTTCTGCCGATTCCACAAATACTCTTAGGGTAGTTTCGCCATTTTCTGCAGGGTTGGGATAATTGTAAGTGCGTTTTGTATCGATTAATTTAGATTCATCAGAAGTTTTAAACTCCAAAGTTGTTTTAAAAATTCTACGATTTGAAGGATCATGATGAATATATGGCCATTCATTGCTGTTTGTTTCCGTTGCCTCATCGAAGAGCCAGATGGATGATTCAGTTGCGATGCAGTTCCGCCCTTTATACTGACTCAGCATTCGAAGTTCACTCTCCTTCGGATTAGACAGACGATACTGTTCTCTCCCCTGCCAGTCAAGGACAACTACATCACCATTCTCAATTTGAACTACTACTTCAGGATGTTCATCTCCATATAAGTCTCTTGTAAGTACTAACGAGGTTGTATTTAGTTCAACAGGGAAACCAGACTCAAAGGTGAAGTTTGTGTTAATTGCATAAACAAAACCGTCTTTATCTGTCGATAAAATCTCAGGACTCCCATCTAAGTCGATATCTGCCAAACTTATTGTAGAGAAAACTATATGTTCAAGTCCCAATGATTGGATTGCATCAGAAAATATGAAAATTCCGCCCCCCACTTGGGCACCAACGCTACCGCTATCTATTTCTGAAGATACAGCGTCGGTGAAAGACCAAAATGCCTCGGTTGCCGCATAAAGAGAATCAACAATTATAAGAGGCTCATGCCATTGAACTAAATCTTCTGTCACGTACGCCCATGAATCCAAGTAATCCAGCACTACCATTTGAGAATCAGGAGCACCATATATACGATTTGGTGGAGAAGCCTTAATAGATTTAGTCCAGAGAACCCCAAAAATTCCATTATCAGATTTTTGAAACATCAGAACAACAAGAGAGTCACCAACGCTTTCAACCAGAGCAAGTATAGGATATCTGTGATAGTTCGTAACGCAGAGTTGAAAGGAGTTAGATTGGAGTTTATAAAACGGTACCGGATCAAAAGAATCACTGAAAGACCACCATAACGAATCCTGACCCCCGATAATATCCGGCACGCCATCTCCCGTGAAATCGTAGAAAAAATGAATGTTCAGTGATGTATCCGGAAACCCGTCAGCTAATAAGGAATTTTCAACTGAAAATGTCATTATCTTTCCCGCATCGGAAATATTATTAATTTCGATGAAACTGTCGGCACCGTTATTACTTCGGGTGTTTGGATAAGTATCCGGGCCAAAGGAGAGTAATTGCTCCTTTTTAAAACCAGGATTTGCATAGAAATATTCGGAATTACTTGCAAACCACATATCCGACCACAAACCGATGGATGGATCAAAAAACGGGGAAATCGAAATATAACCGATGTCCTGAGCACCGTCGGCTTCCTCCAGGTCAATACCTCTGTGCTCCCGGTCAGAATTGACCTCATAACTCCCTTGCCCTTCCGAAATCTTATCTTCATCCACGTGCCAGATAAGGAGACCAGAATTAGGTAGGCCAATATCATAATTGGGAACTGATGTGATTACTCCCGTCACGGAGTCTATTTCTACAGCAACCGAATCAAACAATATTTGAACATATGGAGGCATCACGCCACTATCATCCCGATTTTTCCATCGCAGAGAATCAATATCCGCTTCCCCGGAAATCCAATTGTTTCTATTTTCAACCAAAAAATATTCTGATCCATTGATATCTACTTTAACAATCTGATTCTCCAGTGAATCCCTTTTTATGAGGGAAATATCTGTAGTAGGTTTCATGGTAGTGGATGATTCCCAACCTGCATACATTCGTGTCCAGGCATCAGGAGGTGCGGGAATCAAACCCCGACCATTATTTGAGCCTTGATCCATCAAAGCGAAGACACCCACGCCACTCTGTCCATTCTCAACATTCCACAGGGGTGGAAGACCAATGGCAAACCCCATCATGAGGGCAAAAGTTCCTGTTAATCCAAATTGGAAGTCACATGGCTGAGCAGCACCTGCAAATATATCATCACCTATGTCGTACAAAAGGTGATTCTGGGTTTCAGGTAGTATTATCCCCGAGGATACTGAACTCCCATCATCAAAAACAATTTTATCTATACCGAGTTGTTTAGATAAAAAGTCGGAATCGATATAAGTAGATGGGATATCTTCCGGTGTAGGGTCCAGAAAGGGAAGGGCAAAATCTTGACCAATACCTGCGTGAAAAATGACCACCACATCGTAGCTGTCAAAATAAATGCTATCTGTATCAAACGCTTGCTCCAATGACGACCCGAAAAATTCGGCAAGTCTCTGATCTTGTAATACTTCATCACCAAAGGGATAATAGTATTTCATCACATTATCTACCTGATAACTTGAATCATTTGCTTCTGGAAAAATGGACCAGTTGAGCCATAAGTTCTCTTTCGACACAGATCGAAAGTAACTATCCACTGCTTTTAGTTGATCTTCAAAATATTTTTTATCGTGAGGAGGAGGATCAATGACGTAAGCGCCACATCTGACAATGTCCAAAGAAGTCAGGAAACTCCCGTTACCTGTCGTGGTTATATCTTCATCAGGGACAAACGAGACCCGGATCCCAAGCACCGATATTTCACCTATAGTGGGAGCAAATTGACCCGAAGCAAAGGTGACAACAAAAAAATATGGAATTATCCTTCCCACAGATTGTAATAAAAAAGCCCTGTAATCCATGACCACAGGACTTGAATTGTGCATTCGGTTTATCCTTTTAGAATTCCATGTTTAAAGAAAACCGCATGGTGTTTGTTAATGGATGACCTGGCTCACCTAACGTAAATCCGGCATCGAAGCCATACCCTGCAAATCGAAGTCCGATACCAAAAGTAGGATTATTAATTTTTCCGGTTTTATCATAATAATAGCCTGCTCTCAAAGCGAAATATTTTGAATACCAATATTCCATTCCGAAATTGAAAATCATTTCGTCCAATTCATTCTTTATACTTCTTTTTTTCCCTGTACCCACCTCAAGTTTGCCGTCGTCGTTATACTTACCATACCCAGGTTCACCCCATTCCACATTGGTAGCTACAATATCTCCATCAGGATTGATTTTGTATCCCCCAATTTTTTTATCGTAGGATCCGCCTTTTCCCGGTTTGTCTATATCACCACCTAAATACCAGTCATCAACCCATGAAGTAAATATTCCTATGTAAATTGGGTCAGTATGAGCGGTTTCCTGCTGACCCTTTTTATTATAAATAGCATTTGTGATTGAACTATGTCCATCTTTATCAAATCCTCCAATCCTTCCATCATTATTCCAATCCATGTCCGGATAAGAAGCTACCAACATTTTATCTATGTCTAACACAAGATGAAATTTATTAAATTCCGAGTCGATTAATTTGTAATTGATACCAAAAGTAAAATTGGTCGGCATGGGGTCTGCCTGTGCTTCGTCAATAAATGAAACTTTTGGTCCTATGTTTGTAATTGTAAGTCCTATATCTAATCTTGGCGTCCAAAGTTCTTTATGAAGGTAACCAACATCAAATGCAAAATCGGTTGATTTACCTTTCCCCTTTTCAGCACCAGCTCCCAATTCCGCAAGCTTTTGATGCATGATCTTAACATTCAATCCAATGGCTGCATTGTCAGAGATATTGGCTCCATAGGACCCGGTCATAGCAAACATAAAACTAGTGAAAGTACCGAGTGGGTTTCCCTGTTCGTCTGTCCGTTGTTGTTCACCTAAATTCAAATAAATGATATGCCCACCTAATGTTCCTAAAGATGGAACATGCTGACGAAATGCAATAAACTCATAGTACATGTCCGAGACAAGATTAGGAAGCCAATTGACATGCATGAGAGCAATCTCCCTACCAGGTAAAAAAGCCAATCCGGCGGGGTTCCAGTAACTTGCATAAGCATCGTTGGCAACGGCTACCTGAGCTTCACCCATTCCGCCAGCCCTCGCTCCTGGTGAAATTAACAGAAAAATTGCTGCTGCCTCACTCACCGCCCAAAGATTCCCCAAAGGAATCAATAGACAGATCCCGAGATGAAAAAGCGTCTTTTTTAATAATTGCATATAATAGTTCCTGGTTTTAATAGAGGTATTATACCTATGGATAATCCATGTGTTCCCGTTTAAGCACAAAATACTTTCTGCGAATATATCCCACAACGGTTTTTTTAACAAGGAAACAAAGACGCTTCCGTAATACCTCAGTCATTAGTAAGATTTCCAAAGGATTCTGCGGAAATGAAAAAATCTCCTTATATCCCGGAAGCTTCGGGACAAGTTTCCCCGTACAGTCGCTCCGCTCATTACGGGGCAGGCACGCATCACTCTTCACGTTTCACATTTCACGTGTCCTGCCCATAACTAAGACAGCACTGTAAACAGGTAGTGATTGCTTCATATTACTTTATTTTGATAACAGAGACAATAGTCCAAGAGATAAGATTGGAAGATAGGTAATGGCAAGGACTCCTATCAGCCGAATGACAAAGAACGGAAGGGTTGATTTATAGACTTCCGGCATCGATTTATCAAATCTATAAGCAGACAGAAATAGATTCATTCCGACTGGTGGTGTAATAAAACCTAATTCCATGTTAGCAATAAAAATGATTGCCAAGTGCACAGGATCCACACCAAAATGAATACCAATAGGTACAATTAAAGGAACTACAACAATAATTGCTGAAAATATATCCATTAGGCTCCCGACAATGAGGAGAAAAACATTAAGGGTAAGCAGAAAGGTAAACGTGCTGTGGATATTGGTTTTAGCCCAACTTAACGCCAACATAGGAACCTGAGCATCCACAAGATAACTGGTCAATCCCATTGCTACCCCAAGGATGATCAGCACACCTCCGACCAAAGTAGCACAATTGAGGACAATGCCTGGAATGGAACGAAGTTTTAAATCCTTATATACAAACGTCTCAATAATCAATACATAAATAACCACAAATGCTGCTACTTCAACTAATGTGGTAAACCCACCAAAAATTCCTGTTAAAATGAGTATGGGTAAGAACACTTCCCACTTTGCTTCCCAAAAGACTTTCATAGCTTTTTTTAATTCAAATTTTGTTTTCCGAACTTGGGAGACGTATCCTTGTCTAACTCCCCAAAACGCTATAAAAAATATCAGAAGGAAACCTGGTACGATGCCTGCGAGAAAAATATGATTAATAGGTACACCTGCCGTTACGCCATAGATGATTGCCGGTAGGCTTGGTGGGAAAAGCAGACCCAGAGAGCCTGAAACCGTAATCAACCCAATGGAAAATTTCAGGGGATATTTCTCAGCAAGTAACATGGGCAAAAGGAGTCCTCCAAGAGCAAGAATGGTAACGCCTGACCCCCCTGTAAGCGCAGTAAAGAATCCACACAAAAGAGTTACCATGACAGGAGTTCCACCTGGAATCCATCCAAACCATGCTCGAAAGACTTTGATCAAACGACGGGAAGCCCCCCCCTCTGCCAGAATGTAGCCAGCCAACGTAAATAGGGGAATTGTAGGAAGCGTTGGGGAAACAACAATACGGTAAGTCTCGGTTGGAATGGCAGCGATGGGAACTTCACTGTGTAAAAACAATAGGACGGCAACTCCTCCCAATCCTATGAAAATAGGTGCTCCAAATACAAGCGCTAATATAATACCAATGATACCCACCAATAGAAAGAAGGACGAGGATCCAATAGCGCCTAAACTATCAACCAACCCACTAATGAGCTGTTCCAAAAAAGGGAAATTTATTAAAGAATCCGGGACAACATTTATCAGGATAAAGCTGACGCCAATAATCAATTCAATAATCATAATCACGATCATGGAAGTGCGCAATAACTTGTCCATTAGACTGTGAGAAAATATCTGGTAGGCGATAAGTCCAAATCCCACAGGCATAATAGCCTGCATAACCCAAATCGGTACTCCAGGCAGTACATTCCTTGGGTATTCGGCTTCAATAATCACCAAATGTAGACTGGCGAAGGCAAGTGCTATAACCACACTAATCGAAATCAGACTCGATAACCATCTGAATACTTTAATTTTTTCTTTTTTCCCTGGAGTTTGTGGACCCGTAAGAGACAATAACTTATTCTGGCGTGCAGCCAAAACAGCGCCCAAAAAACTTATCCAGAGGGTCATGTGCTGTACGATTACGGAGGAAGCAGGAACTCCGGGTGATCCGAAAAGACGGGCGACTGCCTCCACAACCGGAAGAAACGCCATAATAAAAAAGGCAGAAATAGAAAGAAAATTCTCTCCCCTATTTAACCGGTTTCCAAGGGAACGGGTAAAAACAGTCAGATAATTCATAGAAATGTAGTCATTTATTTATCGTTGAGTGTTTCCCTAAGCTTCGGGACAAGCTCCTTACCTGCCCCCAACCCTCATTCTTCGCCTGCCAGCCACCCTCGGAGTAGGGCAGGCTGGCAGGACAGGCACTTTAAAACCTGCTCCAACGGAGTCCCTTTGACCCAGAGGGTCTCCCTTGGAGGGAAACACTTTAACACTTTTACCTAAATTGAGCGATTCTATTCACGCTATTGACGATTATATGTTTACTTATTGGGTTATCGATATTGTTATGAAATTTCAGGGTAATAACGAGGACAAACAAGCTGTTTATCCTACAAGAATCCCTCAACTTAGGTTTTACTTTAAACCCCCTAAAAACCACTCAAACACTGGAAGAAATAATTGTCCTGGTTTTAACAAAATTATACACTAATGATCCAAAGTCCGTGTTCTATCCATATCTTCTTTTAGCCGGATGACTTTGTCATAAATATTTTCGGGAATTATAGTTCCGCGGAAATGAGGATAAAAAGATTTTGTTAGATTTAACCATAATTGACGCTCTTCAGGAGATAACGAGTGGATTTTCAAACCGTGTTCTTCCATGACATTTATCGCCTTCTCAACCTCTGGGATAAGTTGTTGAGCTTTTTTTTCAGTCGCTGCGGCTATTTCTATAATAACCTTACGATGCTCTTCAGGAATCTTTTTCCACATCCTGTTGGTTATGATAATTGCACCAATCAAAGGTCCCCACTTTAAATCCAACATATAAGGAGCCAATCCAAACCACTGAAAAGAAAGAGCTACCATAGGTGTTGTTGAGAATGCATCTATCATACCTGTCTGTAATGAAGGAAGTAAATCGACAGATGCCAGTGGAACGGGATGAAATCCAGCCTTTTTCCATAAATCCGCCCAACGATAATCACCCGCCCAAGTAAATAACTTTATATCAGCTAAATCTGAAGGTGTAACTATCGGCTCACGTGTAAACCAGTATGCCCACCCCACATCCGCCCAATTCAACAATTTGAAACCATTCTTTTCCAGGTCCTCTATCAATTCAGGTAGGAGTTGTGTGCGAATTTCATCCAATTCTTTAAAAGAATCCACAAGCAGTGGAATATAAAAGACATTCATATTAGGGCTTATTTCAGTTAATCCCTCAATAGTTACCGCAGCAGCATGTAATTGACCAATCCGCATTTTCCGGATCATGTCTCTCTCATCCCCAGCTACTCCACCAGGATAAATTTTTAATATTACTTCGCCATCGGTAGCTTCCCGCCATTCCTCCCCCATCTCAACCAAAAGTTCATACCAGGGAGATCCATCCGGTGCAAGGGTTGCCAATTTGATCTTAATAGTTTTTCCGAGAAGATTGATGTTCGAGAATAGCAAGATCAGTATCAAGCATCTCCCAAAAGTCAACATATTAGAAAAAGAGGTCATCTACTTGCTCCTTTAACCATTTAGCTCTGTCTTGTGCAATTGCATTAACCAACCGAAGAGAGGGGTAGGCATCAATATCTATTGATAGAGCTCGATCCAAATTGGAGATAAATTCTTCTCTATTTTGTTTCAACACACAAATGTTTTCAGCGAACGAAACAAAAACCGAAGCTTTACTTCCTTTTGCCAGTTCTTCAGCTTGCTTAAAATACTTTTTCGCAATTTCCAACGCATCCTTCCCCGCATTAGGTCTTACCAATGAATATGAAATCATCAGTTCGTGGATACTTCCGTTATCATATGAACCATTCAAAGCAAGTGCTCGTTCCAAAAAATATCCCACATGGGGAAGATCGATGACGACAGCCGGTTCTGACTTTGCGTTTGAGATAGCTCCGCCCCAGGCAGCCGCCGTCCAGTAAAGAAGTGGTACGTCCTCTCTTTTAACTTGTTTCAGCGTCTCTTCAGGATTTTTATAATATTGCCCTGTGAATCCCGGATATTTTACCTCCCAAGCTTTAAATGCATATCCTTTCGCCCTCTTAAAAAGATTGTGAGCTCGTTTTCGGAGTCGGACTGACTTTTGATAATCACCATTGAATATTCTTTCGGCATCCTGTTGAACAAATGCATAAGCATATAGGGTAAATCCCTGAACAGCAGATAGCAATAATTCCTCATTATCAGGAGATTGTTGAATAACTGCTTCCATGATTTTCAAAGTTGCAGGTAAAGATTCCCTCACCAGTTCAAGATCGCCTTCCGTCATATACATATCACCAAGTCCTGACATAGAACCCATCATATAATTCAACAGATACTGTCTTGGAGAACATGCATTAAAAAATATCCCAATGATAAAAATTAGAGATAACCGATTTAATCGGCACCCACCCACCCATTGCCTGGGCGTATTAAAGAAACAATATACCTTTGTAAGCGACATCATCACTTATGAATTTTACCATGCAATGAGATGAGAGTCAACTTACTCAACACTCTATCTCCTTGGTTTATTCATAAGCTTTCAGCATCCCGAAGTTTCGGGATGGAATCTACGAGCTGACGGAAACTGGTTTACTGAATGTTCGCGTTTATTCAATGTCGAGCAGGTCTTTTCATCCATAATTTATGGATTACATTTAACAGATGAATTAGGATGTCAAGTATAGTTTTTTGCTGTAATATTCTGTGATTGTGGATAAAGTGGAAATCGTTCACAGAGTTCCCTAACAGCAGATTTTACTGTGGAAATAACACTTTCATTTTTCGGATCGGAAATAATACGATTAATGAGTAACCCGATCTGACGCATTTCTTCCACACCCATTCCTCTTGTCGTCAATGCAGGTGTCCCAATCCGAATCCCACTCGTGATAAACGGGCTTCTCTCATCAAAGGGTACCATATTCTTATTTACGGTAATTCCCGCTTTTTCTAATACTTTTTCCGCCACCTTCCCTGTTATTTTCTTATTAGATAAATCGATGAGAATAACATGTGTATCCGTACCTCCAGAAACGAGGTGATAATCTTTTTCTAAAAGAGTTTGGGCAAGCGCCTCTGCATTGTCGATAATATTCTGGCAGTAAGTTTTAAAATCCGGATGTAAAGCTTCTTTAAATGCTACTGCCTTAGCAGCGATAATATGCATCAAAGGACCCCCTTGAATCCCCGGCATCACCATTGAATCAACAAGCTCAGATAACATTTTGACCCTTCCGGATTTTGGCGCAACAACTCCCCAGGAATTTTCTTTGTCTTTCCCTATCAAAATCAGTCCACCCCTGGGACCACGAAGTGTTTTATGTGTGGTAGAAGTCACCACATCGCAATATAGCATGGGGCTTGGATGGAGACCCGTAGCAACCAATCCGGCCGGATGGGCAATATCTGCCATGAGGAATGCTCCAACATCGTCAGCAATTTCACGGAACTGTTCAAATTCTATAAATCGAGGGTAAGCGCTACCCCCACAAACAATCATTTTAGGACGAGTTTCCCGGGCTAATGTTAAAAGTTTAGAAAAATTTACCCTTCCTGTTTTCTTTTCCACCTGATAGGAAACTATATTAAACAGCCTGCCTGAAAAATTCACCGGACTACCATGGGTTAGATGTCCCCCATGAGCCAGGTCGAGACCCATGATGGTATCTCCGGGTTTGAGGAATGTAAAATAGACAGCCATATTCGCCTGTGAACCCGAGTGCGGCTGAACATTGACATAGTCAGCCTTAAATAACTCCTTTGCTCTATCCCTAGCCAGGTTCTCAGCGACATCCACCCATTCGCATCCGCCATAATACCGCTTACCGGGATACCCCTCTGCATATTTATTGGTCATAACACCACCAGCAGCTTCCAAAACTGCATTACTGACAAAATTCTCGGAAGCGATAAGTTCTAACGTGGTGTTTTCACGGACTATCTCGTTACGGATAGAATTGTATAATTCAGAATCATATTTTTTAAGGGTACTCATTATTATTAAACTCCTATGTTGAAAACACCCCTATAAATAAGATATATCATAAAAATTACTTAATTACAGAAAGAAAACTGTTAAAAACATAGCTGCGATCCGCCCGTCAGCTGACGGATCCCTTTGGGATAGGGTCTCTCCGTGGGAGTCTACAGGGGTCACGAAGGACTTCCACGGAGAGTCCATTGTGACCTTTGTGACCTATGACCCAGAGGGTCTCCTATGGAGGAGAAATTCCCTGCCTGACGGCCCGTCCGCCGGATGGCAGGCAGGCAAGCGATACAGTTAATTACACCATTACCCATTACCAATCAGACTGTTTCGAGATTCCTTCTTTTACCCAGCTATAACAATCGCCACTTACTGAGATCTTTCCACCTCTTTTCAGTTCATCATCTAACATAAACCATTCACTTTTCCCAAAAATTACATCATTATTTTCAAGCCACTTCCGATTACGCATCATGGATCTATATTTTTTCTCTTCAGCTTTCAAAAAATACTGATGGGCAAGGGCTGCCACTATTTTATCATCGATGGAAGGATAGTCTTTCCTGCATTCCTGGAATGCCTTGTAATATACCAAACCTTTAATCCCATAGGTTTCTCCATTATCAGGTGCAATCCTGATGGTTTTGTTCGCCCACTGAAGAGCATCGTTAAACCTTAAAATATCCAAGTCTATTTTTACAATCTCTAATGCAGTACGGAAATCTCTTGGATCACGCTCGAACAACTGTATGTAAGCGCCCACTGCTTCTTCAAGCTGGTCATTTTTATAATACGCCTGAGAAAGTTTTTTCAATACCAATTTTATAGTAACGGGTGAACTGGTGGTTGTCGAGCGCGCAATCCTACTCAAGTGTTTTATAGCTTCATGATATTCACCGACGTTCATAAGCTTATCACACAGGTCAAGTACAAAGGAAACATTTCCCGGATCATCCTCCACCCTTTTACGGAAAATATCAAGAGGATCTTTGCCGATTTTTTCAAACACCGTTACAAGATCACCTTGTGCGTTCAAGTTATTAGGTTCGATTTCCAATATCTTTTCCAAAATATAAATCTGATCCTCGTATCTACCCACAGTATAATACAACTCGCTCAACCGTTTTAAGGGTTCTGTATCATCGGGAATCAGTTCAATGATTCTCTCATATTCACGAATCTCTTTTTCTTTATCTCCCAATCGTTTATAAGCATAGGCAAGTCGCTGGTGTAGAAAAAGGTTGTCGGGTAGACGTTTCAACCCTTGTAACAATACATACTCAGAACTATCAAATTTTCCCAGATATTCATACCCGACAGCCCAATATTGAAATACTTCCTCTTCTTGTCCTCTATCGCAACCGAGATCAACTACCTCTTTATAAACCCTTACTGTGTTTTCCCAATCCTTATTTTTATAATATTCTGCTGCGCTACTTAACAACCGTGGACATCTGATCTTGCGCAAAGAATCCAACCTTGACTGTGCAATTGCATCTTCAGATTCTGTTGTGGAAGGAGGCGGTGCACACGAAGATGAATGAAACAGTGCAACCACAATAGTTACTGTAAATAATGCCGTAAATAGTTGTTTATGAAAATTCATACTATCTCCTTTTTCCTTTAACCAACCAAATATCACCGAGAGATAACCCAATAGTAACCTCCCTAACAAATTCTGGATCACCAGTTAAAAATCCATCCTTTTTAGAAAATCGAAAACCAATATCAATCTGATTTTGAAACAGTCCAAAAGGAATCCCAATTCCGAAACCTATTCCATTTTGAATCAGGGGTTTCTGGCGGCTCGAAATGTAATGTTGATGCCGAAAAATTCCAATGCGATAGTGTAATCTCTGAGTCAATTGTCGAGAACCTTGTTTTGCCTCTCTGAGTAAACTCATACTAATTCGATTTCCATTATACAGATTGGTTGAAACTGAATTAAGGAATTCTCCCGATTCCTTTGAAAATATTCGACTTAAAAATTCAAAACCGATAATGGTTTTTCCCCCCATTTTATACGTCATTCCACCCGATACCGTAACCGGAAAAGGGAAATTTCGATGTGTCAGGGTCTTTTCTTCTACATTCTCCAAATAGGGTAGTTCACTACCTGAATGAATATTATCAAGGTTTAAATCCATGAAGGGTGGACGATCTGTTTCCTTGAGGAATTTGGATCCAACCGGCAGTTGGAATAAAGCATACATCATTAGATTGTGCTGATCAAATAGGGATCGAGATGAAAAATATAACGACAATAATTTTATATTGAATTCAAAGCGCCTTTGGTAGACAACAGGTGGAACTGTCTCAGGGTTATCCTCAAATAGTCTACTTGAAGTAAATTCATTAAATGTACCAAAAAGAAAATCCAGTTGTAGAGCAAGTGTATTTTCGGGGCTGAATCTCCAGGAAAATGCCGAATAGAATGAACTGATACCTCCTGTTCCTTCAATGCTTTTGGTCAGAAGCAAAGAATCGTTATCAAAAACGATAGACTGATCTTTATTACTCTCGATATGAAATTTTCTTCGGGTAAGGGGTTTTATGCCCAGTCCAAAAGAATATTTATTTTTTATTGGGACTATAAAAACTGCGTTACTTAATATGCCGAAACCGGCCAAATAATTTTCTTCCTCATAGCGAATTTCACCTGTATTGTAGTGAACCGACAATAAAGCAAATTTAAGTTCCGACCAAGTAGTTGGATTTGCTATTGAAAAACGAGAATTATGACTCGGTAGCAATCCTGTATTACCAAGTGCAAATCCCGCCGCATCAGTATGATCAAAAAATAATCCATACAAACCGGTATTATGGGGTGATTGGGCAGGTGATGTACCCAAATAGAAAAGGAGAATGAAAGAAAATCTAAGGGACTTCATACAGAACCTCTAATCTTGGCGGATAATCGGACTGTTGTGTAAAGAAGCTCAAATAGTCATATACTGAACCGGAATTGGTTGCAAGTAGTTTGAACCCAAGATTCTCAAACCGATCTACAATTAACGCCTGTATAATATTTTTTACATTTATTTTGAATATCGAGTCGTCAAGTGAGGATACATTTGATCTCATGTCTGACGATGCCCCGTGAAAAATGTTATCTTCATCAAATATATCAAATATATTACCCCAGTTCACATCAGTAGAATCCGTTAAAGCAAATAATTGTATCTCAAAATCGTTTTCAGTTAAAAAATTACTTTCTGCACTATCCGGAGTAAATTCGATATGTGCCTTTATCACAACCGCATCCCTTGGTATTTTTAACGAATCAAAATTTATGGAAACCAATGATCTAAAACCGGCGCCTACAGAAACATATGCTCTTGTAGAATCAAAATTTTCAACGTTCAGTTCAGGAGGAATAATTAGGGAAATATCCGACATCATTAATATTGTTTTAGATGTATCCTTTGATGTGTCCGGATCAATATGATAGAAAACCTCGATGAATGGAGATTGATTCGAACTTTCACGTGAATAAAAAGTGATTAATTCAGTTGGGAATTCCTCAACTAACTTTAAGATAAAAAGCGAATCCGGATTTGATGTATCAGCCCATGCAATAATCCTGGATGTATCAATATCAAACTTTAAAAATTGATTAAACAACGTGTCTTCCGTGATCGAAACCTCCGGTAACTTTGGATATTCGGCCGGAATCCAATCAATATTTGTATGGTTTGTACTATTTTCTGAGTAACCAGAATCAACTTCTATAAACCCCAGTTCAAAAAACGAGTTGACGTCAATACTGTCTTTTGCCAATGAATCAAAAGTAATGCGAAAATAAGCGCTGTCTACAGTCACAAGTGAGTCATTTAAAAAGTCTAAGTTCCCTGGTTTCAATAAAATAAAAGGGATTTCAAACTGGCCAATTGAACCCACATTAAGTCTGTTCATTCCTCCTAATTGAGGCGGAACTTGATATGAGATTATTTGAAAGTCCGTGGTACTGGTATCATGTGGTGTAAGAAAACTGTCAGTTAGATTTTCTGTAGTAAAGATATCTTCTTCACAAGAAAAAGTAACAACAGCTACAAAGACTGCAATTAAAATGACAAGAATATTCTTACTGGACATTCTCTAATTCCGGGATTCCTTTTTTTGAATATTTATAAAGAAATTAAACGAAGGTATCTTGGAGAAGTTCGTATATCTTATCTGCAACATCGTGATACCCAGAGACCGAATCCTCACTAATATTTACAGTTTCCAGCTTGTTTTTTATATTAGAATAAGATTTTTTAAAGTCGGAGTGTTGTGCCAATTCTTTGCTCATTGCAGAATTTGAGTCATCTATTGTGATGATAAGGTCTGCAAATTCACTCGCCACAACCAAAGAATTTACGGTGTCCCCTTCCTGATTTAAATGGTCAGGAATAGTAACTCCTAACTTTTCGTAAGTTGCTTTCGAGACCTTTGCATAATCTTCTAATGAATGAATGAGTAGAACTGTTTTAATATCCTTGTAAAATTTATCATTCATATACAGCGATTTATAAAGGATGGGGACAAAAGCAGATTGCCAGTTATTACATAGAATTATATCAGGGCTCCAGAAGAGGTGGGTCAGCATATTCAGAGCAGTTTTACCAAAGAATCCATAACGATCATCGTTATCAGAAAAGGGTCGCCCATTGCGGGATTTGTACAGCAGAGGATTCAATGGTTGAAACCATACCGGATGTTCCATGAAATATACTTGTACTCGGGTTTTAGGAATAAATGCAGATTTTGCCGAAGCCATGATTATCTCATTATCAAACTCACATTCAATTTCTCGAAGACGAATTACTTCCCTGAGAATATATTTTCTCTCGCTGATAAAGCCATATTTGGGCGCTGTCAATCTAATATCGCATCCGTGTTCCTGTATGCGAATAGGTACATGTTTAGAGAAGTGAGCTAAGGTTCCGGTTTCTGCGAAGGGTATTATTTCAGAAGTTAAAAAATAGATTTTCATCGCCATATTGAATTTGTCCTTATGTTATATTTATTTGAAAATGTTTAAAGTTGGCGAAGATATTGCTGCGCTTTGGTGTAATATTCACTATTGGGATAATATTCGAGTAATTTTTGAAATTCGGTAGTTGCTCTTTCTTTGTTTCCGATACTACGGTAACATAGTCCGAGTTTTAACTGAGCATCATCTAATTTATCTGAACTTGAAAATTTCAGTACTTTTTCGAATTCTAATATAGCCCGCTTATAATTTTTCAAAGAATAATAACATTCCCCAAGCCAATATTGACTGTTGTCTGCAAGCATGTGCTTAGAATCCATAATTACTAATTCTGAAAATCCCTCAATCGCATTCTGGAATTCACTATTTTTATAAAAACTGAGAGCGTCAATATATTTTCGTCTATAATCTTCACTACTGATTCGCTTCGATTCCACGTCAGATAGATCCGACCGGAGCGCATACAGTTCATTGAAACTCCTTGTCATAGATGTAATTTTATTCTCCATCATCACTAATTGTGTAAGTACTTCAAAATTAGTGCTATCTGAATAGGCCGCTTTATCTTCTAATAATTTGATTTTATTCTGGATTATATTGATTCGATTAATTATCATAATCGTAACGCTATCAGACTGTGATTTGGATTTAACAAGAGTCTCCATACCCATTTTAAAATCGGGTAATACAATACCTACAACTTGATTTAACTGTGCCTCAAGTTCAGCAATTCTCGTTGCTTGTTGCCCTAATTGACGCTTTAAGTTGCTGGCTTCGGAAGAATTTTGGTCAGACTGTGAAGTTCTTCGCTGCTGAGTTGCTGCAACCGCAGAAGAAACCATACCAATAAATAATATGGAAATAATCCAGCTAATAAAGATCGGATATCGTTTCATAATAGAGGAATTTGTAATTGATTGTTGAATAAGTGTTTAATCAAAGGTGTACGAATTTACAGCCACCTTGATAGTTATTCAACTGATTTTACCTAAACCGGACATCCCTTTATCAGTAGCGGTAGTCACTTAGAATTCAAACATTCCAAATTCAGAGACAAATTCCAGTAATGTACTGAAACACCTTAAATTAAAATATTCAATTACGATAATTTTATTTTTCAACATATCATTCTAATGTTTCAACCGACATATTCATCGCTAACCCAAGCATTCCATAACATGACACGAGAAATGTTCCACCATAGCTTAAAAATGGAAGTGGTAATCCTTTTACCGGAAGTAGGTTAATAGTCATACTAATATTTACGAAAAAATGTGCCATAAATAATGTCGCAATACCGATTAAAACCAGACTTGGAAATCGCTCACTAGATTTAGAAGCAGCTTTAATCATTCCGATAATAAAAAATATAGCAAAAATGATAAGGATGGATACAACAAAAAATCCGAATTCTTCACCAATAACGGAGAAAATAAAATCAGTTTCCTGCTCAGGTAAAAACTTTAGATGAGTTTGTGTTCCACCTTGCCATCCTTTCCCCCAAAATCCACCTGAACCAATTGCCGTCTGCGATTGAATGACCTGATATCCTACTCCATAAGGGTCTCTATTTAAGTCCAATAAAACCAAAACCCTTTCTTTTTGGTATGGTTGGAGTTGATTCCATAAAAACGGTGTAAGTAACCCAATAAATATATTAGAAAAAAAGTTGATTAAACTAACTTTCATGTTAGGTCTTACCAGATATAATATAATTGCCAATCCGACAATCCAGATAGTGAATGTGTAATAATTAAAAGCAGTTAATATACTAATGATTGGTGCTATCAGCAGAAGTATATGAAAGGGTTTTGCACCTACCCAATATAACATAGGAATCAATGGCGACATTATTATAATTGCAGATCCAAGGTCTGGTTGTTTAACAATCACCATAGTTGGAATTAACATAATAGCAATGGGAATCAACATGGAATGAATCTTTTGTATTTGCAGATTATAATCGGATAAATACTTCGCCAAAGCCACTACACCAACCCACTTTATAATTTCAGAGGGTTGGAAATTCATCCCACCTATGGAGATCCATCTATAGGTGCCCGCAACAGAACCCGTGATATATGGAATAAAAAGAACTAAAAATGTCAATCCAAATATAGGATAGGAATATTTGTGAATTTTCTTCTTTGAAATAAACAATAAAAAGAAAAAGATAGCCAATGAGGGAATTAACCAAAGTATTTGTTTAACAAAACGAGAATGAAGGGACAATTCTATTGAGTAAGTAGATGTACTATAAAGAGCGAATAGACCTAATCCATTCATTAAAAAGGCTATTATTAGCCATGAAAAGGGAATTCCCCTAATTTTCTCGGAGAATTGATTCATTGTAATGTCAATACTTCATCCCCAAATCCAAACCAATATTGAATAAGTTTACTGGCAATAGGAGCAGCAAATACACCTCCATGGCCTCCATTCTCAATAATCACTGAGATCGATACAATTTCACTACGATAAACGGCAAATCCCACAAACCATGCATGAGGTTTTCCATGTGGATTTTCTGCAGTCCCTGTTTTTCCATAAAATTTGATTTTTTTATCTGATATTCTGCTGGAATAGGCTGTTCCGTTAAATGCGTTCACTACATCAAATGTCATTTTATGAATTTTATCCCAAGTTGACTTTTTTAGATTAACACGTTTATCTCTTTTTTCTTCCTCTGACAATTGATATGGTTCTACCAGCCAGGGTTGAATATATTTTCCTCGACTGGCAATCATGGAAATAAATCGAACCATTTGAAGTGGCGTAACAAGAATATCACCTTGACCAATGGCTACATTAAGTAAGAAACCTCGTGTCCATCTATGTTTGCCATACTTGTTATCCATATATTTTCTGTCGGGAATAATTCCTGAGTATTCCTCCGGAAGATCAATTCCTGTCTTTTCATCAAACCCGAACATACGTCCGTATTTGTACCATACATCTAATTCCATCCTTTGAATTAGATGATAAAAATAAATATTACACGACTCCACCAATCCTTTTGATAAATTAACCGTCCCATGTCCTTCCGGTTTCCAACAGCCAAATGACCGATCCCCATACTGATAGATACCTGAACACTCAATTGTCCATAGTGGATCCACCTTATACTCTTCTAACGCAGCAATTGTAGTAATAATTTTATAGGCTGAACCGGGAGGATATAAACCCAATGTTGCTCTGTTTAGCAACGGTTTAGTGGTGTCACTAACATATTCCCCCCAACTTCTTTCGTCAATAAATCCTGCAAAATCATCCAACACATAATCTGGTTTACTCACCATTGCTAACACTTCACCCGTCGAAGCATTCATCATGACTATGGACCCAATTCCCCCCTCTAAAAGTTCTTCCGCATATCCTTGAAGTCCCGAATCAATAGTAATCGTAAGATCTTCGCCTGGTGTGGGAGGGATTGGCGCTTTATCCATAACCAGTCCTACTTCCCTTCCAAGTGCATCCACCTGATAATACAAAATTCCTTTAAAACCTTTCAAACGCCATTCATACTGTTTTTCCAAACCTTGCGCACCAATAAAATCTCCTGGGGTGTAATCAGAATTCGCATATTTTTCCAGTTCATTGCGACCTATTTCCCGTAAATAACCGAGCACGTGAGATAATTGAGGTCCAGGTTTATCCATATATAGCCGAATTGGAAACTCGGAGTAATTGACACCGGGCAGGTCACCCCGGTGTTCTTCTATCAGACTTAGGTTCTTGATAGATACATCTCTGGCAATCGTAGCAGGTAAAAACCTTCCGCGATAATATTTCTTCATATTGAGATCTATTATTTCCCTTTTTATTCCGATGTATTCAGCTAAAAGATTTAATTCGTCATCTTCATTTCGCATTTCATCGCGAACAACTGATACAGAATAAACCGATTGATTTGCGGCGATTAGTACTCCATTTCTATCAAAAATCTGACCTCTGGGAGCATTGACCAATACAGGACGAATCCTGTTATAATCTGCTAATTGTCTATACTTGTCATGCTGGATAATCATGAGATAAAAAAGTTTACTCACGATAATAGCGAAAAGAAATATTACTATCCCATACACCATATTCCTTCTAAACGGGGTAATATGTATGTTGCTCTTCAGCACTTCTAATTCCCCTGACTTACCTTTTGAATTGGGCGAATCACTTGAAAAATCAGAATAAATGCAAACGTATAAAGCATTGTAAAAAACCACGTTTTCCAAAAAAGTAACTGAGAAAATTCATATACATCTTGAAATCTTATATAGACATATATTAGAAAGTAAATTACCGTCAAACTCAACCAGATCACGTGATATGCAATCGGATTCATCCTTGTATATCGACCTTGTAGAAAACCAACCGAAAAGCCCAATATCGATTTTGTTAATGGGGCTAACCCAAAGAGTGAACCGACACCAACCATATCTTCAAGCAGCCCGAAAATAAAGCCGTATAATACTCCTGCCGTACTACCTTTCTCTATCGCCACATAAAGGATAAAAATAAGAATAAAATCCGGTCTGGTAAATTCAATGGTTAAATATTCCGATAAAAAAAATTGGATAAAGAAAACCAGAACGCCAATTGGTATTAATTTACGATGACTCATTTTTTCCTTTACTTACAACAAACACATGTTGCAGAGCTGTAAATCTGGATAAGGCTTTAGCCACAACAATTTTATGGAGCATTTCTCTTCGGTCTATGATCCCTGTTACTTCTCCAACAGGTAAGTTTTCAGGGAAAATATCACTATAACCAGAAGTAACAATTCTCTCCCCAATTTTCACACCTACAGATTTGGAAATTTCCCACACCTCAAAAATATTACCGGATTTCCATCTTAATATTCCAGTTGTCCCTGATTCTTCTAACTTAACACTTACTCGGAAATTATAATCCGACATTATCTGTACAAGTGATGTATTATTCGATACTGTAATAACTTTTCCGACTAATCCATATATGCTGATGACCGCTGTATTAGGTACAATCCCAAAATTTTTTCCTACATCAATTGATATAGATGTAATCAAAGGGGATACTCCCATTCCTACAACTTTCGCAGGGATTAGGTTTAAAACCGTATTTCTCTCATACTCAAGCATCTCCCGCAAACGATCGTTTTCAAATTTATTGTTAAGTAATAAAGAATTAAGGAGATTTAACTGGACAACGCGTTCCTGAAGTATTTCATTTTCAGTTTTGAGTTCATTAATTCCTTTTACCCATACAACAGGCGAATAAAGAACTGAAAAAACGGTATTGGCTTTAGCTCGAAGAATTTGAACCTGTTTTACATCGTTGGAAAACAGAAGATATAGTGAAATAGTTACAGCAAAAAGGAGAGAAAAATAATCTCTCCATTCATATAAAATACCGAGCAGGCGGCGCATGCTTCGTATTACACGAGGACGTCAGCGTATTTTTTAGGGTCGTCAAGAATCATCCCAGTTCCCCGAACAACGTCGATGAGTGGCGTTTCAGACACATTTGCCGGTAAATTTGTTCTTTCCCGTATGTTTTGATCTACTCCCTTCAAAAGTGAGGCGCCTCCAGTTAGTATAATCCCACGATCAAGTATATCTACCGCCAATTCGGGTGGAGTTTTTTCCAAAGCTCTTTTCACCGCTTCAACTATCTGAGCCACACTATCCTTTAATGCTTGTCGAATTTCATCAGATGATATTTCAATAGTTTTGGGGATTCCGGATACAAGATCTCTGCCTTTGACTGAGATGGGCATCTGTTTCATCCGCATTGCAGAGCCGACAGCTATTTTAATTTTTTCTGCTGTTGGACCACCAATCTCTAATTTGTGCTCATTATGAAACCAGGAAACAATGGCTTCGTCCATCTCACGTCCTGCTACACGGATCGTTTCTTTGATAACAACACCATTCAAAGCAATCACCGCAATTTCCGTAGTACCTCCACCCACATCCACAATCATATTTCCAACAGGTCTGCTAATATCCAACCCAATGCCGATAGCTGCTGCCACTGGTTCTTCAACCAGAAAAATTTCTCTGGCATTCGCTCTTTCACCGGAATCTTTTACAGCCCGGCGTTCTACTTCAGTTACACCACTAGGAACACAAATGACCATCCTCGGTCTGGCTATCCGGTTAAAATTGATCTTTCGAATGAAGCCTTGAAGCATACCATCCGTCATCTGGAAATCTGCAATGACCCCGTCTTTTAATGGTCTGATAGTTTCAATGTCATGGTGGGTTTTCCCCTCCATCTCCTTTGCTTCTTTCCCGACAGCCAACACTTTCCCGTTATTGATAGACCTTGCAATGATAGAAGGTTCATTCACTACAATCCCTTTGCCTTTTAGCCAAATGAGGGTATTGGTAGTACCCAGGTCTATAGCGAGATCTCCCGATATCCAGCGGCCAAATATTTTTCTATTATTCTTTTTACTCATAATTAAGTCTTATAGATATTATTTTGTTTCTTATTCATTACCTTCACAGAAGGAGAAATTCACTCAGTTAAATTAATCATGACGTTACGGGTTGTCAATTTGTTTCGATAAGTGGAGTTCCCTCTAAATACATCCTATTTTGCTGAAATAATACTCATTAGACACAAAATAATTTCGCTTCTTCACCTTATACTATCATAAGTCTGGCACACGTCTGCATCATTTTCCGCAGGATGTTGTACATACTCCCTTCTCAACTAAAATAAGAATTTCCAAAGATGTCCTGACGACAATCCTCAGGATGCTGTGCATAATAATTCCGATGATCATTTTAACCTGAATAATTCATGAGACATGAATTATTCAGGTTAAGATTAAAGTTGGGAAGGGTAAAAACATCTCTCCTTTATATAGGAGATATTTATCCTCCATTATTCGCATTGTTTTTTCATGAAAAGATTATTAATCTCGTCGCAATGTTTAGTAAAAGAATTATATTTATCATATTTTTATTGCCAACTCTGGGACAGTTGGAAGCTGAGAATGATATCAGTATTTCATCCCTCATTTTTTTTGACGCCACCTACTCACCTGAATCATCATCGAAAACCTCCTCTTTTAATATCACTCGATCTTATCTCAATTTCAGAAAAACATTTTTCGATAATTTTCACACTCGTGTTACCATAGACGCAGGTAGAACTACTGATGATCAACGCCAAACATTTTTTCTTAAATATGGCTATCTGGATTGGAATACTCCCTTCGGATCATTTTTGCTTGGAATGCAACCGACCAACTATTTCGGTCCAATTATTCCTACATGGGGATTACGGTTTATCGAAAAATACCCAACCGATAGAATAGGATTTGACCCGACATCTGACGTTGGTATTAGTTTTAAAAAACAAATTTTATCCAAATGGCTGGTACATGTGGCTATTTACAACGGCGGTGGTTATAAGAAGAGTGAAAATGATTCTCATAAAAGAACCTCGTTTCTGCTCTCGTATGGTGAACAAAAACTAAATATAAATCCCGGATGGAACGGAGGGATAATGTTTTCTCATGAACCTTATGATTATAACATAAAAGTTGCTTCAAAAAACCGCTTTTCTTTGTTCGGTGGAATAGCAACCAATCAATTACGAATTGGATTAGAATTTACTAAATTGAACGATAATGGTCTAAATCATACTCAAACATTTGTCTCTTTTTACGGAAATATTTTCACAAAAAAATCAACAAGTGTCTTCATTAGAGGAGATATTTTTGATCCTTCAACTGATGAAAAAAATGACAAAAAAAGTTATTTTATCGTGGGTTTCAATTACGAACCCAATCCGTCTGTTTCTATATCTCCAAACCTCAGGTATACATTATATGAACCCAATAACACAGCATCTGAATCATTGATAAAGCTCAATTTTCAGTTTAAGCTATAGGGGAACTGCTTTCGATTGAGAGCCAGTATAGCTCAGAAGAAAAATATTTGTTATTCCACTAAATTGAAGTGAGTACCCTCGTTATAAAGCCGCTCTATTTCTGCCTTTGTACGTTCTGATGCTTTGCCGTCTAGCTTAAAAAAATAGGTGTCCCGTTCCCTTTTTGCTGCTTGAAACATCTCCTCCGTTGAGTTCAGGGCTTTTTCAATCCCTTCTCTTAATTCATCAGGATTGCTGACATGGACAAAAGAATTCTTCAGAAATTTCCGATTATCATTTGTAAGAAGAAACTCGCCATCTGTATGTTTTAAAGATTCATGATCTAAATTGTAAATAACACCAATTTTCCCGGTCGCTAAAAACTCTGTCACTGCACCGGAAGCCTCAGACACAAGAGTGTCTGCAGCATACATTAATGGAAGGATGTTGTACTGATCTTTTGGTATAACTACAGCGTGAGAATATTGAGGAAGCCGCCGTTCAAATATTTTATGCTGACTGTGACGAGCGAACCTTCCTATCCAAGCATAATGATGTAACTTAATGATCAAGTTGAAATCTTTTGTGGCTTTAAAAATCGCATCCTTTACATCATAAACACAAGTAGGTTTATAAGTTGGGGCAAATAAGACAGTAGGCTTGGTAGGATCTAATCCAAGAGAGGAAAGAATTAACTCCCGGTCAAAATGATTATCCCAGAAATAGGGATCCATTTTGGGATAGCCCACTTTGTAAATTTCTGAATTATACAGACAACCTGATTCTTTGAATTTCTTCTCAGAATAATCACCTTCTACAAAAACCATGTATTTATGAGGACGGTGATTTTTCAATCGTCTGTAGATAACCGTTTTAGTAAAGGTAATGCCATGCCACAAAAGGCATAACAGTGTCCTTCCATAAAGACTTTCATTAACAGTGTCGGGAACCACCACAATATCAAAATGCTCTTTTTCATCTGATACTCGATAGCCCTCTTTCTCAAAATGTTCCAGATAGCTCCTCGATCGGTCCTTTGCAAATACCCCAAAAGTACGATTTACCTCGTGAGTAAGTGATAATGCCACATCATATTGGGGATCATTTTGAAACTGGTCAATAAGGGGGTCATAGGCTGCCTTATGATAGATATAAAACATTTTGAATAATATTTTTGTTTTTTTCTTCAACATGTACCCAAAGAATACAGTATTAAAAATTGATTAAAAAGCAATAATACGATAGACTACAAGTGAAAGACGATAGCATGAGTTTCAAATTCATAGACACTAAAATATCTTCATTGGATTATTTTTCTTATCTGCCACTTTCGAACCCAATTCCCTGGCTTACGTTTGAGGTTTTTATATTCCTCAGTTTCCAAAACTTTTCCGATACGATCTATGATGCGAATAGACGATTCACCATCCTGATAGGGGTGTATTTCATTCAAATAATATTGGCGATTTGAGGAATATTCTTGCGGGTCTGCCAAAGACTTTTCAATAGCGCTACCCAACTCGGCAGGTGAAGTGATATTAATCCCTTTG
This sequence comes from Fidelibacterota bacterium, assembly GCA_022562455.1. Lineage (GTDB taxonomy): Bacteria > Fidelibacterota > Marinisomatia > Marinisomatales > SCKK01 > SCKK01. Next base: position 87,537 of record JADFPG010000001.1, read on the forward strand.
TCAATTCTGGCAATAGCATTGTACGTAATTATTGGTCTATCGAGCAGCAGGAATTCATACGCAACAGATGAAGTATCTGTTACGAGCACGTCCGCTGCCTGCATATAGGGAAGAATATTCTGGCTATCAACCACCTGGAAGTTATCTTCTATTAGCTCTCGATAAGAATTCTGAATATCCCTGTCCATAAGGCTATGGAATTTAATTAGCCATTGGTAGCTACCATTATTAAGTGTTCTGATGGCCGGTAGGAGAGCTGTGGCAGATGTATATTTGGGTGGGAAAGTAGGAGCATAGAGAATAACCGGTTTCCCGAGGTTCAATCCTAAATTCCTTTTTAGCGCCCGATAATCCACCTTTATCGCCAATTGATCCAACTTTGGCCAGCCTGTTTGGGAGACCAGAAACGTTTTATACCGTTTCGAAAGCGAGGAAAAGCGCTGTGTTATAACCGGGCCTGGTGTGCAATAGAGATCAAAGAAACCGGTAATTCGGTAAAATCCTTTCGTCTCCTCATCTAAACCGTGAAAAATCTGAACCTTCAAGCCTGGCCAGAAATCGGGTACTACGTTCCCCGGGACAATCACTGCGTCCGGATTAAACTCTAAAACTTCTTCTGTGGAACGTAATTGTTTTCCTGGGGGTAGATAATCCTTGGTTGTACTTGCCATGAACCAACAGACATCGCCTGCTCCACGTCTCTCTAATGCCTTCTGAAATGGTTCTAGAATAGCTAAGGAGTAAGGTTTGGTAACAAACAAGAGGTAATTTAGAGCAGTGAAGTGCATCACTCAGGAATAGATTTCATTCAGAATCCACCCTACATGTTCCTCAGTCAACTCGACAATATTATTATCCATTCGACCCTTAGCAAATGACTGTGTTACCAATTCTTCCAATTGATTTTTCTGAACTCCCCAATCTTGCAGCGTAAATTTAATCGCATTTGACGGAATCTCTTTAATACGACTACTCAATTCAGAAAGTCCCTTCATATTCAGTTGTTCTAAAAGCTGACCTAATTCCCCTTCAATCTCACTTTGATTGATCTCGAGGAGCGGTAATATTGCTAAAGATGAAGCAATTCCGTGGGGAACCTGGAAGTTAGTCGTAAGAGGGTAACTAATGGAGTGAGCCGCCGCTGTTTTCGTATTAGAAAAAGCTAAACCAGCAATATTTGCAGCTTTTAATAATTTCGATCGTACCTCTCTGTTTTTTAAATCATGTTTGAGTTTTTCAACATTTTCTAATATTAAACAAATAGCCTGAATTGCAAAGTAGGTGGATTTGGGATTTCTATTCTTGTTCCAAATTGCTTCAAAACTGTGACTTAAAGCATCTAAGAGAGTTGATATAGAAATATCAAGAGGTAAACTTAACGTGAGGGATCCATCCAGTATGGCTACATCAGGATATAAATTAGGATGCGATAACGAATACTTTTTCTTCTCTTTTACATTCCAAATCGTTCCCCACATGGTTACTTCACTGCCCGTACCATGAGTAGTCGGTACAAATATTGACGATACTCTTTTGGGAAATGAATCAGTAAAACATAACACGTGTTCGATCGTGTCTTTCCCTGTTCCCGAGGCAGCCAAGATAGTTTTGGCGGTGTCCATGACTGAACCGCCACCTATAGCAATCAGACCATCGAATACTACTCTTTTGCTAAAGTCGATCGCGTCTTGGCAACTCTCAAATGTGGGATTCGGTGCAATGTTGCTGAATATTGAATTGGGATTAAAAACAGTTGGAAGTTTCTGTCGTCTCAGATTACCAGGTGATGTAACAACAAGCGGTTCATGAATTCCGAGGCTCTCTTGAACTTCCTTGCACTTCTTTTGCCAACTGTCAGTCTCAACTACTTTCACAGGGTTATGATACATATGTCTATCGGGAGACGGAACTGATGGAAGAATTCCTATTTCTTCAAGAAATCCATAAATGCAATTTTATTGTCAACTGGTTTGACTGTGGGTCTACCCAGATCATTCCGGGAACCTGGCCTTACCCTGATCTCCAGAAAACACGGGCCGTTACTTTTTAAGAAATCTTCAAGTTGGCTTTTCAACCGTGAGCCATCTTCTACAGAAAAAACACTTCTGTAGCCGTTTGACTTTACGAGGTTGACCATATCAATGAACTTGGCCGAGGTCTCCTGCCCCCCCACAGATTCATGGACGTAATTGTTGATCAGAACGTGAAAGAAGTTCGGAGGTTTCAGTTTCCCAACCGTTGAGAGGCTCCCCATGTGCATGATGAGGGATCCATCACCATCGATACAAATGACCTGCCGATTCGGTTGGGCAATGGAAATGCCATGAGCAATGGAAGAACAATGACCCATGGATCCCACGGTAAGAAAATCCCGAAAATGAGGTTCTCTATTTTTTTCCCTGATTTCGAAAATCTCCCTGGAAGTCAATCCTGTAGTAGAAACGATTATACAATCATTAGGCAACTGACTTAGAATTGTTTCTAGCGATTCTTCTCTTGTCATCAGACTATTGTCAATGATTGGTTCCGGTATTCTGTATTTTTCAAATGTTCCTCTTTTTATCAGGAAAACAAATGGTCGATTCTCCTTTATTGTCTGCTCGATGCCGGTGGTTATTTTCTGTTTAATATTTCTCTCATCTTTAGAAATAACCACATAAGGAATATCCATGGTTTCAAGAAGCTCAAGCTGAATCTTGCCTTGTTTCACATGTTGAGGCTCATCGGGGAAACCCGGCTCCCCTCTCCAGCCGATCATGATTAACATGGGTATTGAGTAGACATCCGGATCACAGAGGGATAATAATGGATTAACAGCATTGCCTAATCCGGAGTTCTGCATATACACTAAGGGCAATTTGCCCGTACCCAAGTGATAGCCTGCAGCCATGGCTACCGCATTCCCTTCATTGGCGGTAATGACATGCCTTTCCTTAGGAACTTTGTCATCCACACACAAACAGAACTCTTTCAAAAGTGAATCGGGAACACCTGTGAAAAAAATTACATTGTGATCCGCAAGACAGGAGTAAAAGTCTACCGGTGAAATACCCATTAGTACTCTTCAGGAATCAGGGTAAGAATATCCTTGATAGGCATGCAATACTGTTCCGATGCCTCTTTACAGCGATTATGTTCCAGTATTGATTCTGCTGTTTTTACCATTGATGGGTAGGCGCTCCGGAGCTGGTGATTCCCATAGATCACAATGTTCACACCCATCTGTTTAAACTGGTCTTCCGTTATGTGGGAGAAAGTGGAGGGCACAACAACCAGGGAAACTTTGTTTCCAAGAGCTCCATACTTTTCACAAAATTCGGTAATTTCAGCGCCGTCTTTTTCCTTGCTGTGAATCATGATGCCATCAGCGCCTGCATTGATATAGGCATTTGCTCTTGTCAGTGCATCCATCAACCCATTTTTTAGGATTAAACTCTCAATCCGGGCAATAATCATAAAGTCATCTGTAATTAAAGATTTTTTCCCTTCCTGGATTTTCTCGCAAAAGTGTTCTATGGTATCCTGCTCCTGGATGACTTCTGTCCCAAATAAAGAGTTTCGTTTGCTCCCAATTTTATCCTCGATGATAATCGCAGAAACACCCATCCGTTCTAATGTTCTGACTCTAAACCGGAAGTGATCAATTTCCCCACCTGTATCGCCATCCACGATGATAGGTTTGGTGGTTACTTCCAAAATTTCATCGATGGTTTGAAACCGGGTTGAAAAATCTACTACCTCTGTATCAGGTTTACCTTTCGATGTGGAAACGGTTAAACTGCTTAACCAAATCCCATCAAACTCTCTCATTGCACCATTTTTTTCAATTTTCGTTTTTTCCACGATCAGTCCCGTAATCCCATTGTGGGCTTCCAAAATCCTCACTATGGGTTTCACATCGATTAACCTTCTTAAGACTTTCAACCTTTCGTTTGGTGTTACGCCTCTCTCGGTTAATTCATTAATTAACTGTGTAGATGAGATACCTTCCGTATAATTCGGCTCGACCAATTTTCCGCCCCACTCATTCAGCGCATCAATAACTTTTCGGCGTATTTCTTTCTGTACGCCTGTCCTCCAATCGTCACCGTGGACCACATAATCAGGTTTTATTTTTCGTAGATTCGGAACGTAATCTAAGGCTTCTTGAGGTACGACCTCATCTACCCCCTTTATATTTTCGATAATCAATTTTCTCTGCTGGTATGTAAAGAGCGGCAGACGTTTGTAACTGGCAATGGCTTCATCGGTTAAAAGACCCACTATCACTGTGCCAAGCTTTTGTGCTTCCTTAATAATATTGAGATGTCCATGATGAATAAAATCAGCGGACATGCCTACGTAAACTTTTTTCATAGATTGATTCCCCTCGCTAATTTATTTAACAAAAATGGGTAATTCTATCAACATCATATACAAGCCATCCTTATTCACAGGTATGCTGTTATCATTGTTTAAATGATAATGATCTAAAGAAATAGGAAAACATCGAAAATTTATGCATTATTAACATCGTGAACATACAATTACTTTTCCTTAGGAATAGCTAATTTACCATTCCACAAAATCCCACTATAAAATGTCCATCCCGTATAAAAGTGTATTAGAATAATGAGGATATTTATATCAACAATTTGGTTCATATTTCTGATATGTTATTTAAACTGGTTAAATTCGCTCCTTATAAATGCATAAATGGCTTTTGCTGACCGCATACCCGAAGGAATATCTGTCAAATCAATGGAATCGCTAAAGTATTTGGACTGTGCAGCAAGGTATTGTTCATGGGTTTGAAATGCGTTTTTTAGTGCACCATCTAATTGAGATAAATTTTCAATTACAGGTCCCAAATGCCATTGAAGATAGTAGAGATTGTTTTCCCAGGAAACCTTATGACTATTGAGGAAAACACACGGACGGGGGTCTAACAAAAACTCACAAATCTGACTACTCACATCACTAAGAAAGATATCGGCTAATCTAGTATAGGTCATATCAATTAAAGAACGACTACCCAAGTCTACATGGATATGAGGGATATCTTTATACTTCTTTAGTGAAAGCCAGCGTTTTTTACGTCCTTTTAGCTCTACGTGGGGGGCGAAAATTAAATTGTAGCGTGAAGAACGTGTAAAATAATCAAGAATCTTCCTTCCCCAAATATACCAGGATGAAAGTCGGCGCTCGAAGTGGGGGTTGTATAGAACAATCGGCCTCTTTTCATAGAACAATGGTTTTGCTTGGATCACCGCTGGGGATGCTACATCAAATTTAGGATAACCCACCATAGCCCAATTATTCTCGGTTAGTAAACCTAAACTATAAAGTCGTTGATATTTCTTCGAACCATAAAGCAAGAAAAATTGAAATTTTCGCAAGCGCTTAAGAAATTCGCGGTTCCTATCTCCAGCACCATGGAAAACCGAAATGTATTTAGGATTAGTGAGACCATGTACGTTGATGAGCCGCAATAATGAATCACTCGTGTCAACGATAACATCCATATTCTCAAAGCGGTGAGCATGCCGATCAATCATTTTCTGGGGCTTCGGGAATAGCCGATTTGTAATATTGAAATAGCGAAACATCGGGAGCTGGGGCAGGTTGTGTATCGTACAGCGGTGATTGGGATAGAGGGAACTTAATTCATTCAATAAATCGGTGGTTTCTTTGTAGGCTGAAAAAAATTGCACATCTAAGTTAGTATCTAGAAGTGAAAGTTCGAATGCTGTGGGAGCACTATGGTACACATGGTAGGCGTGACGAAAGTAGGGAAAAGCTACACGAATACTCATAAGATAAAAGCGCGATTGTCAATTAAGTCTCTAATCCCAGTCACTACATGATCCCAAGTGAAGTGATTTTCAACTCTTTTTCGGGCTAATTCACCCATCTTGGTTCTGAGTTTATGATTAGATAATAATTTAATAATCGCCTCGACTGTTTGATCCACATTATTCGGTTCGACTAATAATCCAGAAACAGAATTTTCTACAGCGTCAGGTATTCCATCTGTATTACTGCCAATGACAGGTTTGCCACAAGCGTTTGCCTCTAAAAATGTAATCCCAAAACCTTCCGAATCGCCATCCAGATCTGCATTTTTGCTAACCATTATGTAAGTATCACAAATTTGATACAGATCCAACTTTTCTTGATCAGTTACATACCCTAAAAATCGAATATGATTTTCCACCCTTAGTTCAGAGGCAATCTTAGTTAATTCTATTTTCCACTTCAAATTCTCAGGACCGGCGATCAAGTAAATTATATTTGGAATCACTTTAACTATTTGAGGGAGAGCTTTAATTACCACATCGTGCCCTTTTCGTGGGATTACTCTTGCCAGAGTTAATAATATCAACGAGGTTTTTTTAATATTGTATTTTTCTCTTAGGTTTCCTTCTTGATTTTTGTCTATGGGCTTAAAATATTCTATATCAGTACCATTTGGTATTAAATGCGTATTTGTTGGCTTTGATTGACATAACCTATGAATTTGAGAATTTGTGAAATTACTAACTGCAATCACCGCATTGGATCCATGGATGGTTCTTCTGCAATTTAGTTGCACAGTTTTCAATCCCAAGGATCAATCTACAATGAATCAACAGATTTCATTATATCACTATTTACAAAGGGTTGAGTAACCTGTTTCCCGACATGACGGAGAGGAAGTGAACACGTGTTTAATACTTACTATTTGTTCACGAATGGTATCAAAGATCACTGTGAGCTAACCTTTTATGTATCTATACATTACGTGAATAGACGAGCCTATTGCTTCCAACTAAATTGCAGAAGAACCTCATGTTAATTTCACTTAACCTTATAGCGATAGCTTTTGCCCAAATTGCAATCCCCCCTCCTTTGCAAGGAGGAAATTCCTGGGTAATAAGACAAATGTTAAGTCTATTTAACATTAGTATTATAATGTAGTTAGTATCACTGGTGTCTCAAAATATTAAATTAGTCTCCACCTATTATTTAGCATAAGTACTTATAATTGAATCCATTAAATATTGGAGTTTTCTACCATTTTTTCAGAATCTTCATCGGTAGATCATATTCTTACTAATTATTGTCAATAGATGTTTTGAGATAAACATTAAAACAATCATCATTCTGCAGTAAATCGATAACTGGACCATACTTAGGAAGTGATAAGCATAAAATATAATTTTAATGGAATTATTCACGTTTCCGAATGTTAGCTAAAAATATTGGATAATTGAATCAACAATTCTCTCTGCTGCCCTACCTTCCCCAAATGGATTTTCACCAGCCCATTCCGGATTGTCATTTACCCATCCAAAGTTCCTTTCTATCTCAGTTCCAACTAATTTGGCAAACCCGGCATCCTCACCTTCCGGTCGTTCTGTTGTATCCCTACAGACTAACACTTTTTTATGAAATGTTGCACACTCTTCTTGAATTCCTCCTGAATCGGTGATCACAAATTTAACTTCACTTAACAGTTTAAGAAAATCTTGATATTTCATAGGTGATGTAACAACCACATTCTTCAATAAATCTGAATGATGCTGAACCTTCGGGTTCGGGTGCATGGGAAAAATGAACTCCAATTCAGAATGTTTGATAGCCAGTCTTTCAATCTGCTTATACATGGAAACCATCTTTTTCCCAAAACTCTCCCTGCGGTGAAGTGTAATCAAAACCTTATTTCCATATTTAATTGGAAAGTTAAATTTCATACAGGCATCTACTATGGTATTCCCCGTTAAGAACACATTTTTAACCCCCTCAGCCTTTAGGTTTTCGACTGCCTTGTCGGTTGGAGCCCAATGAATATTAGCCACTCTGGTAATGATCTGCCGGTTGATCTCTTCCGGAAAAGGAGATTGGGGATTGTATGTTCTCAAACCTGCTTCAATATGCCCTACTTTCTTTCCCTCATAAAACGCCACTAACGCAATCGCTGCAACTGTTGATGTGTCCCCTTGTACAATAACCAGATCAGGATTTTCCCTACGCAACACTGACGTAAATAAGTTTACAGTACGAGCCAGGATATCCGTTGGCGATTGATCTTTTTTCATGATACTCAGGTTATAATCAGGTTTGGGAATCAAGTTTGCTACATCCTGATACAACTCATCGTGCTGCCCGGTAAACACACTTTTAAAAGGAATATTTTCACGGGACAGCTCACGAAAAGTTGAAGACAATTTGATTACTTCAGGTCGAGTCCCATAGCAGACCAGAATCCGAGGTTTGGTGGTAAAATCATTTTTCATAGAGTGCCAGTGGAATTAGTGGGAAATCGCATTATACTCAAATTGAACATCATATAAATGTTTATACTCTCCATTTCTATTTATCAATTCTTCATGAGTACCCACCTCTACGATTTCACCATCCTTCAATACGATAATCTTATCGGCATTAACAATTGTAGAGAGCCGATGGGCTATTACAAATACCGTCCTGTGTTTCATCAATCGATCAATAGCATCATGAACTTTTTTTTCCGCTTTTGCATCCAGTGATGAAGTGGCTTCATCCAGTATCAGAATAGGGGGGTTTTTCAATATTGCCCTTGCTATGGCAATTCGTTGCCGTTGACCACCTGACAACTGAATACCACGGTCACCGATGCCAGTATCAAATCCTGCCGGTTGTGACTCAATAAAGTCGAGGGCATTTGCCGCCTCAGCCGCTTCTCGAACATCCTTGATATGGGCACCTTTCTTCCCATATGCAATATTGTCTAAAATGGTATCATTAAAAAGAATGGTCTCCTGTGGAACGATCCCCATCAACTGTCTCAAGGAATGGATTTGAATATTCTTAATATTCGTTCCATCCAAAATAACTGCTCCCTTTTTCACATCATAAAATCGTGGAATTAAGTCGGCTAATGTTGATTTCCCAGCGCCACTTTCTCCGACAACTGCCACCACTTTTCCTCTTTCTATAGTGAAGGAAATGTTAGATAAAACATCGCCCCCCTTCCCATCATACGAGAAAGAAACATTTTTAAATTGAATTGCCTCCTGGAACTCAAATACCTCTTTTGCATCCTCAGAATCCGTGATAGTACGGGGTGTATCCAGTAATGAAAATACACGTTCACCGGAGGCGAGAGCCGTCTGTATATCATTATTAACGGTGTTTAGGCTCTTAATCGGCCTGAGAATAGAAAATAACAAAAATATAAACCGGATGAAGTCCTCAGGATCCATAGTTTGATATAATAAAACCTCCCTCCCCCCTATCCAGAGTAACAATACTCCCATGGATATCCCAAGGAATTCCGTCACAGGGGTTGAAAAATAGTGCAAACTGTGATGTCTTCTTAGCAATCGGTAATGCTTAGCCGTCTCTCCTTTGAATTGTCTTCTCTCGGATCTTTCCATAACAAATGCTTTTATGATTCTAATAGAACTCAACTTTTCCTGTAGAATTGAGACGATCCCAGAAATTTGCTTGGAAGATCTGAGAGCTCGCCTACGGATACTTTTCCCAACTATTGTAATAAACAATCCTGCGATAGGTAACACAATAATAGCAAAAAGGGTGAGTTTCCAATTAATAAAAAATAGCAGACCAGTAAACGTGAGAATGTTAATAGGTTCTACAATCAGTTTATGGAAACTTACTGCTAATGATCGTCTGATAACCTGGACATCATTCAAAATAATTGAGGTCAATTCACCGGATTTAGTTTTATCAAAAAAGGATAAAGAGAGAGAAGTAAGGTGGTCAAATAGTTTATTCCGCAAATCTCGAATAATTCGAAATTGCACCACACTTATTAACATGTTTTTAATGTAGAGAAAGACATTCTTTAAAAAGAATATGGATAGGATGGATATACACAATGCTAACAAGGTATCGATTGGTGTATCCTTAAGAATGAATTTATTGGTCCAAAGTTTAAGGGTTTGGTTCACCGTTAAATCAGTACTTGTTTCCAATTTTGTTTGGTTCTCTACCAATGTATCAAAATCCGTCAGGATATTGTTAATAAGGGACGCCGTTACCCAAATGGACAGACTGTTAAAGATTACATATATAATTGATGCAACCAGCGATAGTGATATCAAATGCCAGTAAGGTTTCGCAAGATTTAAGATTCGACGGTACACGGTTATATATGACTGAAATTAATACAGAGTTATCGGTTGGAAAATCATTTTCCGATGTGTGAAACTCGCCTCATAAAATGGGTTACTAACAAATAGAATGTACTGAGAAAAAAGATCACGGAAAAGTTCTGTAAAGTACAATACTACTATTTCTCGATTAGTTAACAAATCTATTACTTCATAAGAAAGAATTCATTACTTTTATATAATCTGATTTACTCGTTGATTTTCCCCAAACCTGGTAGAATTGATGAATAATTTGGGATAATAACAATGCAAATTGGGAATAAACATATCATTGTAGTGGGTGATCGAGTATTAATACGCCCAGATGAGCAAAGTGAAAAATCTCCGGCAGGACTTTACCTTCCTCCGACTGTCCGAGAGAAAGAAGATGTCTGGAGCGGAACGGTCGTAGAAGTCGGTCCTGGTATCCCCCTGTCTGAACCGACAAACATCGGGGAGGAACCGTGGAAAACCGAAACAGGTAATGTGAAATATATCCCTTCACAAGCAGAAATAGGGGATTATGCCTTGTTTCTGAAAAAGGCTTCTGTTGAAATAAAATTTGAGCAAAAAAAATACTTAATTGTTCCTCAGGCAGCAATTCTTGTCCTTGTTCGTGACGAACTTGAATAAGTTTCTTAACTTAATACTGTTGGCTATGTTCCTGTAATTGACTATTCCCTGTTCACTTTTCCCTGTTTAATTATCTAATAGAAAGTAAAACGATATTGCCATCAATATCAGGATGACACCCAAAATGTGTCTCTCGTATTGTTCTAAAAAGTGGAACTTGATCGATTCCAATCCACGTCTGCCGAATTCAACCATTAATGATATACCAAGAATCGTAACCACAAAGTATGTAATACTTACAACTGCAATTCCTTTCCATCCTGCAAAGCTGGCGTTGAAAAAATAGGATTCTATCTCAATGCAGGGGGAAAAAAACATAGCGACAGAAAGTGAGAAAATAGCAGCTACCCCCGTTTTATTCAATGCATTGTCAAACTTTTTATGATGATGATGTGTTTTATTTCGATCCGCCAGCTGGCGGATACCTAACAGAAGGTAAATGATTCCAAAAACCAGAATTACAGCAGGAGCAACGATCTTCATTACCTCTAGGCTTGTTTCCGTAAGTTGAATTCCTAACATACCAACAACAATGCCGATAATCAAAGTACTGACCGAATGTGAAAATCCTATAAGTACAGCGAATTGTCTGATCTTGGATTTTTGCCAACCTTGACTCCTTCCCATGATAACCACCGGCATCCAATGGTTGGGAAGAACAATATGTATCAGGCTTAAAATCAGACTTCCGATAAATAGATTTAGCAGAATTCCGTCATTCATGTTTGTTTTAAAATATTAACACTATGCTGTAAGTTTTGATAAATTAATGTCTGTACTACAATGCAATAACAATTAAAAGGTTTCAAATTGAAACTCTTTATTTGAGATATTCAACGTATGCGAATCTTTTAGAGATTATTCTGAGGAACTCAATTTCTGTGGAGGTACTTCCGGAACGATAATCCAGGCAATAAGATATGCGAAAATCCCCGCACCCCAGAATATTGTCAGAAGGAACACCAATCTTACAATCACTGGATCGATATCAAAGTAATCTCCAAGTCCCGCACAAACTCCTGCTAATTTTGCATCCTTTTTATTTCGATAAAGTCGTTTCATTTCAATCCTCTCTTTATTCAATCAATATTTTTAAACCAAATTAAACCTTTTTGTTGTCTTATAAAAATACTTCAACTTTTCAAAGGTACAATGCAAAAAAATTAAAAGGTACCAAGTAGTTATCCTGATAAAAAACCAATATATCAATATATAGTAATGGCTATGTTCTATGAACTGTCCGCAGGATCTTGAGATATGAATAATCGCCAGGTTACCACTCACCCTCAATCTACACTTCATTACCTGTCTGTACTGTCGTTACCTGTCTGCTCTGTCGTTACGACAGGCGGGAGATTGACAAGCTCCACAGTCATTTATCCATTGTAGTGGAACGAAGATGGACCACTCACCGCTCACAACTCACCAGTTACAACTAAACTTTTAACCACTTTTTCAATCGGTATAGATCATACGATATTTAGAACAGCGCCACAGTAATTTGATCAACCTACCTATTCCCCTCTGCCCTTTTTCTACTTAATTTGGGTACCCCAAACCATCTCACCACCGTATCCCCAAATCGGGGAGTTATTTGACCTATTGCAAGAAGTGGTTTTATGGGTCCCTTATTGACGATAATTTCTGCTTTCCCCTGCTGAATCGCCTTGAGTACAGCATCTGCAACATCCTGCGGACTTGAAGTGCCCAGCAACAGAGGCGCCTTTACGTGACTCCCAGCAAACATCCCAGCCGTATCAATATATCCGGGACAAATCACCGAAATGCCCACTTTTGTTCCCCTTAATTCCTGCCTCAAACCGTCCGTCCACATAATCATTCCCGCCTTACTTGCAGAATAAATGCTATTGTATCCCATGCCCTTTTTCCCTGCCAGGGATGCCAGGTTAACTATGTACCCTCCCCGATCTAACATAGCAGGCAGTAGAAGCCGGGTCAATTCCATGGGGGCATGCAGGTTTATCTTTAAAATGGATGAAAGTTCTTCCGCACCGTTATTCTGATAGTAGTTATAAATTTCAATTCCCGCATTATTAACCAAAATATCGATGTCGCCTGCGAGAGATTGCGCCTGTCCCACTAATTCACTCAGGCGATCAATTTGCATCAAATCAAATGAGATCGAGTGACAGATTCCCCCCTCCGATTCAATCTCCTCTTTTGTCCGGTTCAAACCCTCTTCGGTTCGGGCAACCCCAACAATAGTAACACCTTCGCGTGCTAAAGTCCGTGAGATATAAGGGCCAATACCCTGGGAATTCCCCGTTACTAACGCAACTTTTCCACTTAAATTTTCCACAGTTTATTCTCCAATTTTGATCAAAATTTAATTCAACGTGTAATTATAATGTGTCCAACCAAAAACAAGTTCCTGTCGAGGCCTGTCCCGAACCTTAGGCGCTTAGTCGTGAATTTCTTGCTTTTTTTGACTGCCTCATAGGGAAGAATGACCGTATCGGGGGTAGAAAATTCTTATTTCTCGTTGGGAAATTAGTGGTTTCAGCTTTTCCCGATACGGTCGTCCCTACCTACGGGACAAGCAGCTTTTTTGGTTTCGGCTTTGTCCGAGTTAGGTATAACCAATCTATAAGGAATCAATAAAATCAACCCTAATTTAAGCAACGAATATCAGATCCGTTGCCATTTTCACTATAAGGAAAACGGCCAGAATAGAGGTATAAAAATGATTGCGAGTATCCAAAGGATGAAAGCCAATGGTAATCCAGCTTTTATGTAATCAGTAAATTTATATCCCCCTGGACCATAAACCATCAAATTGGTCTGATAACCTACTGGAGTAACAAACGAGGCTGAAGCAGCAAAACAAATTGCGAATATAAAGGGACGAGGGTTCAACCCCAATTGAGAAGCAGTTGCCAGAGCAATAGGAGTCATAATGATCGCTGTAGCAGCATTCGACGATACTTCAGTCAGAATCATGGTAAGCAGGTAAATCAAAGCTAAGAAAGCAAGCGGGCGAACCGACTCAGGAAAAAAATGAACAAATTCGTAAAGAGATCTTCCAATCCAATCTGCCGTACCACTGGACTGTATAGCATGTCCCAGGGGTATCAAAGCTGCAATGAGAATAATGACCTGCCAATGGATGGATTGGTATGCCTCATTGGGTGTTATTACACGAAATATGAGAATAAGAACGGCGCCAAACAAGGCTCCTTTATAGATTGGCAATATGCCAAAAGCAGCAAGACTAACTGCGCTTAAAATGACTAAAATACCTAACCACCAAAATCGCTGTTTTACCAATGGTTTCTCAATTTCCTGTGTTAACAGGAAATTTCCACTCTTTGCTAATTCCCCTATCTTTTCACGCGGACCATATATTAACAAAGCATCGAAAGATTTTAGTATAACGTGAGCAATTTTCTTCCGAAGAATTACGCCTTCACGACGTATAGCCAAAACAAAACTCCCAAACCGTCTTCGAAAATTCGCTTCCAAGATACTCTTTCCAATAAGTTCCGACTTCTCTGTCACCAGGCATTCAACCAGTACGTTATCCTTCTGCTCCAATTCCTTCTGAGTCAATTTTTCATCCGTTAACAGGGTAACCTTTTCTATCTCTTTCATACGTAAAAAATCATCTAAAGCCCCCCGCACAAAGAGTATATCATCAGTTTTTAATACAGTGTTTCGAATATTTGTCGTTATCAGATTCCCTTCACGAAGGATATCAAGAACCATCACATCATAATTCTGGTTGATTCCCCTTTCTAAGCAGGTTTTACCAACCATTGGGGATTTAAGTGTGATTCTTATTTCAGTTAAAAAGCCACCCATGTGATAACTTTTGGTTAAACTGGAAGTCACTGTTCTAGATGGCAATATTTTATAAACAACTGCGAGAATATATACGATACCCACAGATAACTTGATCGCCCCAAACTTAGCAAATTCAAACATACCCAAGGCTGGCTCGTTTGTCTCCTGAATCAGGATTGAATTCACCAGCAAATTGGTTGAAGTCCCGACTAATGTCAAAGTACCCCCCAAGATAGCCGCATAACTGAGAGGGATTAACACCTTGGATGGACTTATTTTATATTTATCCGCCATCCTGATAGTGATGGGTATAAATATTGCCACAATGGCTGTATTATTCACTACCGCAGACGCCAGGGCAATGGAAATTAAATATACAGTAAGTCCCAATCCTAAAGAGCGGCTTACTAATTTGTTCAAAAACAGAACGACATACTCCAATACGCCCGATTTCTGCAGAGAGTAACTCAGGACGAATAAAGCAGCAATGGTGATGACGGCAGGGTTTGAAAATCCGGAGAAACTCTCTTCCAGGGTCGTCAAACCTGTTAGCAATAGTATACTGAGAATGACCAATGCAATCACATCGATTGGCAATGCTTCCGTTACAAAAAGTATAAATGTTATAAGGATCAACACGAGTACTGCTGCAATGGCAAGGGTCATGATAACAAAAGATTACAACAAGCTAAACATGAGTGCAAGTAAATCAGGATTGAAATTTTATTAAAATTCAATCCCCTGATTGGGGTTATCGAGGGGTTGTATTACTTCTTTTCACGCTTTAGAGATTCACAGAAGATTTCCACCACTATTTATCCAATTCCCCATTCTGATAATCCAAAAACGCCTGCCTGACCTCGCCGGAAGTATTCATCACAAAAGGACCTCCTCTTGAAATAGGTTCTTCCAACCGGGTACCTGCAAGAAAAAGAAATTTTACTCCAATATCAGTCGCAGTGACAAAAATGTTTTCACCATTTTCCAATACTAACATTTCCCCCGTCATACCTCGATGTATTTCATTACCAGCGCCAAACTCGGCGCTCCCTTCATAAACATAACAGAATGTGTTCATTTCCTGTGGCATTGGGTAAATAAACTTAGACTTAGAAGACAGATGCACATCAAAAAATATAATAGGAAATTGGGCCTGAGCAGGTCCTTTTTGACCGGCAAACTCCCCCGAAATAATTCTGACCATAATGCCGTCTTGTTCTACCTCAGGAATTTTCTCTGACGGAATAGCCTGGTAATTAGGCTCTACCATTTTCAATTTGGCCGGAAGATTCACCCATAGTTGGAAACCCCAAAGCAATCCTTCTTCCATTTCCGGCATTTCACTATGGATAATCCCCCGCCCAGCGGTCATCCACTGAACTGAACCCGGTGTGAGTAAACCCTCATTCCCTTTTGAATCCTTATGCCTGAATTTGCCATGTAATAAATAAGTGACCGTTTCAAATCCACGGTGAGGATGAGAGGGAAAACCAGCAATATAATCATCCGGATTTTCACTATAAAATTCATCTAACAGCAGAAAAGGATCCAAATAATTTAGCTCAGGGCTCCCCAATATTCGCTTGAGATTTACTCCCGCTCCATCGGTTGTGGTAACCCCTCTCACAACTTTACTGACTGTTCTGATTTTCCTGTTTGTCATGAAAATTCCGCCTTCCTATATTATGGAAAAAATTCATATTGTCTGAAAATAATTGACTAACATCTCACCTACTAATCAGATATTTAACTTCTTGTTTATCCTTCAGTTGACGGATGTGCTATAAATATCATTGTTAATGGTTCTTTTTAAGGTTTAGCCTTACATTATTTATTCTATGAACAAAACTCCATTGGAGTGATATATTTATAGTATGAGATTTAAAATAGCCTTCAAACCCCGTAGAGGGTGACATAGTTTTTTAGTCCCGATGTTTCGGAATGTATAAACATCATATATAGAATATGCCACACCTACGGCGTTTCATTTTTCTCTATCCTCATCCGTTAGCTAACGGATGCCACCCATCAGCTGACGGGTTAATAATTTGTTGTCTTGCAAATTCATATTTTCATTTCTTATCTTAAATGAGATATGTTAGTAATTGATATCAATCTTCATTTCACTATAATCCTTTCGATTAATCTTCGTTGACAACAAGTTACACATTTTTGTAATTTTGAGTTGTCATTTACATGTCACTATGGTAACTAATCTATTCATCAATTCAATCCCATTAATTCATATTAATATCCTAGGTTATAACAAAAGGCCTTGTTAAAAATGAAAGCTTCCGACCTATTTGTCAAGTGCCTTGAGAATGAAGGTGTTCAGTACATCTTCGGTGTTCCGGGAGAAGAAAACGAAGATTTATTATTCTCACTGGAAGACTCCACTATTGATTTCATTCCAACTCGCCACGAGCAGGGCGCAGCATTCATTGCCAATGTTTGGGGACGATTAACGGGTAAGGCGGGCGTATGTCTTTCTACCCTTGGACCAGGCGCAACAAACCTGATTACCGGTATTGCTGATGCAAACTTGGATAAATCACCCGTTGTGGCTATCACGGGACAGGGAGGTCTTGCAAGATTACATCACGAAAGCCACCAGTATGTGGATATTGTGAATATGTTCAAGCCAATCACAAAATGGAACACTGCCATTATCGATCCAAACGCAATTACAGAAGTTGTCCGGAAAGCCTTCAAGGTGGCAGAGCAGGAAAAACCCGGCGCCACTCATATCGAGCTGTCTGAAGACGTCTCAAAGCAAATAGTGAAGGATAGACTTCAACCGATTCTTCCCAAAAGGGTTCGACGGCCTGGACCTGATTACAAAGCCATTGATGGCACAATTGAACTACTTAAGAAGGCAAAACGTCCGTTGATTATTGCTGGAAACGGCGCCATCAGAAAACTCGCCAGTAAACACTTAACAAAACTCACACGAATATATAATATTCCCGTAGTTTCTACCTTCATGGGAAAAGGAGCCGTTTCAGATAGAATGAACCAGTCGCTCCTTAGTATTGGACTTGGCTTTAAAGACTATGTCATGGAGGCAATCGAAAAAGCAGACCTGATTCTCACTGTAGGTTACGATATTGCCGAATATGCACCGGAAAGTTGGAATCCTAAAGCTGACAACAAAATCGTTCATATAGATTTCCTGCCTGCTGAAGTCTATACGCACTACAACCCTGATATTGAGATCGTGGGTGATATTTCAGGAACACTTTGGGAACTGAATTGCAAACTTGTTAATGAAAATCTCCATTTTGATGCCGATTGGTACAAACCCATTCGAGCCAGAATCTTGGAAGATATTGCAAGTTACGATCTTAGGGAAACAGATACTCCCACAATACCAGGCACCCTAAACATACTCAGAGAAATACTGAATGATGATGGACTAATCATCAGTGATGTTGGAAGCCACAAAATGTGGATCGCAAGAAATTTCCCAACCTGCTGTCCAAATGGTGTAATCATCAGTAATGGATTAGCCAGCATGGGTATATCCCTTCCCGGTGCCATTGCAGCATCCCTCATCGATCCCCAACGACAAGTCGTGGCAATTATGGGGGACGGAGGATTTTTGATGAACTCTCAGGAATTGGAAACAGCCAAGCGACTTAAAGTTGGTTTCACTATCATTATTTTTAATGACAATGACTACGGACTGATCAGTTGGAAGCAACGAATGTCAAGGAATCGATCAGTAAGCACCCAAATCAGTAATCCGGACTTTATCATCTACGCAGAAAGTTTCGGGATCAAAAGCTTTCGTTCTAAAAATGTATCTGACCTGCAAAAACATTTGAAAACCGCCATCAATTCTAAGGAATTATACATCATAGAAATTCCCATTGATACAGGTGTTAATGATCAACTTATAAAAAAACTGAAAAATTATTGGGAGGAATAGGCATGTCAATCACTGCAATCAATCCGGCAACGGGTGAACTGATCAAAGAGTACCCGGAGCTGACACCCGACGAGGTTCAGGAGGCAATCAATAAGTCAAACCTGGCATTTCAATCCTGGAGAAAGGTAAAAATCTACAACAGAGCTAAGTTGATGAAGAAAGCAGCTCAGGTATTAAGAGACAAAGCAAATGAGTACGGAGAATTAATGGCTCTCGAAATGGGGAAACCCATTAAAGAAGGACGAGCAGAGGTAGAAAAATGTGCGTGGGTGTGTGATTATTATGCTGAAAATGCTGAGAAATTTCTGCAACATGAATTTATATCGACGGATGCCAGCAAAAGTTTTGTGACATTCCAGCCGTTGGGCGTCATACTGGCGGTGATGCCCTGGAACTTTCCTTTCTGGCAGGTTTTTCGGTTTGCAGCGCCTTCCCTCATGGCAGGTAACAGTGGTATATTAAAACATGCGTCAAATGTTCCGGGCTGCGCTCTTGCAATTGAAGAAGTATTCAAAGAAGCAGGATTTCCTGAATACGTTTTCAAATCTTTACTGATTGGGAGCAGACAGGTGAATGCTGTTATCGAGAATCCACATGTAAAGGCAATCACCCTCACAGGAAGCACTCCAGCCGGAAGGGCAGTAGCCGGAAAAGCAGGCGAAATGCTGAAAAAAACGGTTTTGGAATTAGGTGGCAGCGATCCGTACATCATTCTTGAGGATGCGGATCTGGAAGCGGCGGTCACTGCTTGTGTTACCAGCCGACTCATTAATGCGGGTCAAAGTTGCATAGCTGCAAAACGGTTCATTGTAGTGAAATCCCGCCTCCCCCAGTTCGAGGAACTTTATTATGAACGAATGAAATCAGCTAAGATGGGTGATCCCATGGATGAAAGCACGGAAGTTGGACCTCAAGCCCGGCACGATCTGAGAGATGAACTTCATGAACAGGTGAAAAAAAGTATCGACATGGGCGCTACATGCTTATTGGGGGGTAAAATTCCTCCCGGGGAAGGTGCTTTCTACCCGCCCACCATTCTTACAGGTGTGAAAAAAGGAATGCCCGCCTACGATGAGGAATTGTTTGGTCCTGTGGCAGCTATCATTCCTGTGAATGATGAAGAAGAAGCTATCCATGTTGCAAACGATTCTATTTTCGGACTTGGGGCAGCCGTGTTCACTGGTGATGAAACAAAAGGTGAAAGAATCGCTACAGAACAGTTAGAAGCAGGATGCTGTTTCGTGAATGCATTTGTCCG
>JADFPG010000003.1 GCA_022562455.1 Fidelibacterota bacterium
TAATGTCGAAATTCTGAATGAAACTATTGACTTGTATCGTTAATATGACCTTACTCAACAAGCAGAGTTTCTATATGAATGTGTAGAAGATACGATTGAAAGAATTATTCCGGAAGAATTAGATTATTTGGAAAAATATGATCGAATGACGCAACTCATAAATCTACATTTATCACTACCGGATACTGACGTTGATTTGTTGATTAAATTCCTGAACCAAAATAATGGAAAACTATCAAAGAAAAAAAGACAGAATGAGTTTGATGGGTTAACAGATGAAGAAATAGCGAATATCGAAGAAGGTTATTCGGAGATATTTATAATCAATATTGCAAATGATGTGGATTAAGCTTCTATTTGTACGCACACCCAACAAAACCTATCCTGCATTTGCCATAGGCATCCTCCAAAGGAGTCCTTTGGACCTTCAGGAAAAATGCAGTTTAGCCAGACCATTATGCAACATTTAAATTAATGGCAGAAGACGAATGGACATTACGACAATCATTTTAATAGCTATCGGACTTTCAATGGACTCATTTGCAATTTCAATAACAAATGGTTTCACCATAAAGGAATTAAAAATCAGTAAAGTCCTGACAATTGCCCTGTACCTGTCAATTTTTCAAGCTATCATGCCAGTTATTGGCTGGCTTACAGGTATTGGGCTAAAAAATTACATAATGGCTACTGACCATTGGATTGCTTTTGTGTTGCTAACTATTATCGGACTGAAAATGATTTATGAAGGGATAAAAAAGAAAAAAGAAAATCAGGAGACAGAATTGAAAATATTAACATTAGTAGGACAATCCATAGCAACGAGCATAGATGCACTCGTTGTGGGTATAAGCTTTGCTTTTGTAAACATTTCAATCATTACTCCAATCCTCATCATCGGACTGACAACATTCATTGTTTCGATGGCAGGACTTCATTTAGGCAAACTATACAGCTCAAAAGTTGATAAGAAATTTGAAATAATCGGTGGGTTAATTCTTATTGGTATAGGTGCCAAAATCTTAATTGAACATTTACAACATTGACATAAAAAAGAATAAAAAACGTTGCCCAACAAAACCTGAACTGCATTTGCCATAGGCATCCTCCAAAGGAGTCCTTTGGACCTTCGGGAAAAACGTAGTTTTGCCAGACCGTTGTTGGTAAGGCAAGACAACCAGAAGTATTAACCAACTTAAATACATGTATCTATTCTTTGACACAGAAACAACGGGACTACCTCGAAATTGGAAAGCTCCAGTGACAGATTTGAACAATTGGCCAAGAATGGTTCAAATTGCCTGGATTTTATCAGATACTACAGGAATTCGGATTGAATCAGACGATTTTATTATTAAACCGGAAAATTTTAAAATTCCTTTAGATGCATCAAGAGTTCATGGAATTACTACGGAAAGAGCTATTAAGGAAGGAGAGGAACTTGAGAAGGTTCTAACGAGATTTAATAAATTAGTTGGGCAAGCTGATTTTATTGTTGCTCACAATATTAGTTTTGATGAAAAGATTTTAGGAGCGGAATTATTAAGAAAAGGGATTAGAGGCGACTTTGAAAAGAAAAGAAAATTATGTACGATGCAAGCTTCTACGGATTATTGCAGGCTTCCCGGCCCTTATGGGTACAAATGGCCTAAATTATCAGAATTGTATATAAAACTATTCGGAGAAGATTTTGACGAAGCGCATGAGGCATCTATAGATATTAATGCTACTGAAAGATGTTTTTGGGAAATGAGAAGAATAGGATTGATATAAAAATGCACATACCCACAAAAGTGCAAGCACAATAGCTTTGTTATCACTGCGCTACATACGCCTGCACTTGAACATTGAACTAAACCTTCGGTAGTATAATTTTTTTCCCATGATGAACCTGTGTTCTCTCTAACCTTTGCCGATACCTGCTTTTCCGGTTTCGTGACCTTCCCATTTCTCAAGGAAAAATTGGAAGGGTTCCTATGGAAGTGAACTGTTAGCCCGCATTTCTCACCAACAAATCTACTCCGACGACGGATGTGTTCGTGATTATTCTTCTCCCACCTTGCCACTTATCCGCTTCACGTCTTCGATACTCCGGATGGTAATATTTTTCAAATACTCCAGATGAATGGACTTAAAGGCGAACTTGATTTGGAGATTATCGATGTAATTCCTCAGGTCAATGGGGAAGTGATGCGTTTTAACAGCAATGGCTTTGAGAGGATAATCGGGATAAGTTTTGTCTAAGGTATGCAGTGTCAGGTTTTGAGATTCTATCTCTTTTCGTACTTCTCGGATATTGTTCATCAGGATATTCTCTGAGAATTCCCAAGGAGCGGTATCATCCTTAATGTTGGAAAGGAACCGGTAACCCTTATCAAAAGTAGTTAGGAAATATCTGCTGTACCTTTTTCCGCTCAGCGTGTCTTCTAAAAACATTTGAATTTGTGTTTTTCGATCCTCCACAAACTTCATCCAAATCCGGAAATAGGGTCTGTAAAGAAAATAGCCAAACGGTGTTTTAAAAGAATTCTGCCGATTGAAAAAGTTTTTAATATCGTAAGTGAGCCGTCTCATTTGGTGACGTATCTCCTTTGGAAACAGGTGATAAACAGGCGAAACCAGATTATCCGAGCCGTTCTTTAGAAAATCGCTAGGAATCTCCAATTCAAAAATATGGACGGAATAGGATTTTTCCACACCGTGAATAGTAACCGAAACAAAAGCACCCAAATCGCTCATCTTGATAAGATTGTCCATAGCTCGATCAAATTCCGGGAGAGTGGAGATGGAAGGAATCATAGGCATCCTGAAAAGTTCAGGGAACAGTGCAAGCTGGTTTGAAGTGAAAGAGTCTGTCATGATAAACAAAGGTTACTCTTGGGTTGGAAAATAAGCAATAATCCTTAATTGAAACCACGTTTTTAATCGATTTGAAATCAACGGTATTTTTTACAAAAGTAACAGGGAAATAGCCGTTTATTCATTGTTAAATAGCTATGATAAATAGTAAATTGGTTGGAAGAATTAAAAAATATCTCGGTTTGTATGTACAAAAAAATGATGAAAAAACAGAAAAACAGAAACAAAGAATTGATTAATGTTGAAAGCGTGGTTATTCGCTTTGCCGGTGATTCGGGAGACGGTATACAGTTAACAGGCAATCGATTCGCCAATGCAACTGCAATAATAGGGAATGATTTAGGCACGTACCCTGATTATCCGGCAGAGATACGTGCACCTGCTGGAACGCTGGCTGGAGTCAGCGCATATCAGATACAGTTCAGCAGTAAAGATATTTACACCCCTGGCGATAAGGTGGATGTTCTGGTTGTGATGAATCCGGCAGCTTTAAAGGTTCATCTCTCTGACCTTAAGCCCGGTGGAACTATAATTGCAAACAAATCGAACTTCAAATCGAGAAACCTGAAAATGGCAGGCTGGGAAAGTGATCCGCTCGAGGATGATACATTATCAAACTATAAAGTGTATGACATTGAGATCAGTCGCTTCGTTTCCTCTGCTTTGAAGGATATGAATCTACCCTCGAAGACAATAGAAAGAACAAAGAACATGTTTGCCTTAGGATTAATGTACTGGATTTACACACGTCCTTTGGAGCCGACTATTGAATGGCTTAAGGTAAAATTCAAATCCAGACCGGAATTGGTGGAGGGTAATATCCGAGCACTGAAAGCTGGGTACAATTTTGGAGATATTACGGAGATTTTCCCAGCGAGCTATCAGGTAGGTCCCGCACCTCTGAAAAAGGGTACCTATCGAAATATCACAGGGAATTATGCCATTGGGTTGGGTCTTTTGGCAGCAAGTCAGAAATCGGGGCTTCCGCTCTTTTTCGGTGGATATCCCATTACCCCTGCCAGTGATATCCTACACCAGTTATCTCACTACAGAAATTTTGGAGTGAAAACATTTCAAGCCGAGGACGAAATTGCCAGTATTGGTTCGGTTATTGGGGCAGCGTTCGCCGGAAACCTCGCAGTTACCGCTTCATCAGGACCTGGGATTGCTCTAAAAGGCGAAGCGCTCGGATTGGCAGTCATGACGGAGTTACCCATGGTAATTGTCAATGTGCAGAGAGTCGGTCCCAGTACCGGAATGCCAACCAAAACTGAGCAGGCAGATTTATTTCAAGCATTATGGGGAAGAAATAGTGAATCTCCCATGCCCGTGATCGCTCCTATTTCACCGGGTGACTGCTTCTACGCTACTTATGAAGCGTGCCGAATTGCATTGAAATATATGACCCCTGTGTTCATACTATCCGATGCCCTTTTGGCAAATGGCTCGGAACCGTGGTTGATTCCGGAGATCAAGCAGTTATCCCCTATAGATGTGAAGTTTGCTGTGGACCCTGGAGAAGATAGCGTTTTTCATCCCTACGAGCGGGATAAGGAAACCCTTGCAAGAAAATGGGCTGTTCCCGGCACAGCCGGACTCGAACATCGAATTGGCGGATTGGAAAAAGAAAATATCACGGGAAATATCAGCTACAATCCGGATAATCATCAACTGATGGTCAACTTACGAGCACAAAAAGTGGAATCTATTGCCAGGGAATTCCCAGCCATGGAAATCTACGGGAAGGATACGGGTGATCTATTGGTACTCGGATGGGGAAGTACATTCGGAGCCATCCGGGCTGCAGTTGAAAAGCTAAGAGATGAAGGAATGTCTGTCTCCCATGCACAATTGAGATGGGTGAATCCATTCCCTTCCGATTTGGGAGGAATTCTTGTGAAATTTCAAAAAATTCTTATTCCTGAACTAAACACAGGTCAGTTGATAAAACTAATTCGATCTGAGTTTCTTATTGATGCCGTTGGTCTGAATCTTTCGACAGGAAAACCCTTCACAAGATCCCAAATTATTGAAAAAATTAAGTCAATTATGTGAGGATATTATGGCTGAGTCAATCACAAGCAAACCGTTAACCAGAAAGGATTTTATCTCCGACCAGGACGTGAGATGGTGCCCTGGGTGTGGGGACTATTCTAT
Organism: Fidelibacterota bacterium; assembly: GCA_022562455.1. Taxonomy (GTDB): domain Bacteria; phylum Fidelibacterota; class Marinisomatia; order Marinisomatales; family SCKK01; genus SCKK01. The sequence continues at coordinate 5,017 of JADFPG010000003.1, forward strand.
TTTAGCCCAGGTACAAAAAACATTTCCTGACCTTGGAATTCCTAAAGAAAAGATTGTGTTTATTTCCGGTATTGGATGTTCCAGCCGGTTCCCATATTATATGAAGACCTTTGGTTTTCATACGATTCACGGCAGGGCTCCCACCATTGCTTCCGGGGTAAAGTTGGCTAATCCGGACCTCTCCGTTTGGGTCATTACCGGTGATGGGGATTCCCTGAGTATTGGGGGGAATCATTTCATCCATCTCATGAGGCGGAATTTTGATATTAATATGATAATGTTTAATAACGAAATTTATGGGTTAACGAAAGGACAATATTCACCTACCTCTGAATTAGGGAAAGTTACAAAATCCACCCCCTTCGGTTCCTTGGATCGACCTTTTAATCCACCGTTGTTGGCGCTGGGCGCTGCATCTACATTCGTTGCAAGGTCTATCGATAAGAGGACGCACCACCTCCAAGACATGCTCAAACGAACACACGAACACAAGGGGACGTCCTTCTTAGAGATTTACCAGAACTGCAACATCTTTAATGACGGGGCTTTCAAAAACCTTACTGACAGAGAAGTAAAAGACGATAATGTGCTTGTTCTGGAGAACGGGAAACCAATGATATTCGGAAGCAAGAAAAATAAGGGAATCCATCTTGATGGGTTTAAACCCGAGGTAGTAGAGCTTAACGGCAAATTTTCAGTTAATGATCTTGTAGTGCATGAAGAATCGGACAGAAACCTTGGAGGAATATTGGCTAATTTCACTCATAACGAAAAATTCCCTACACCCATAGGGGTTCTCTATTGTGAAGAAAAACCAACATATGAAGATCTTTTGTATGACCAAATTGAATCAGCCAAAAAGAGGCTGGGCGAGGGGGACCTGGAAGCACTTCTACATTCGGGTGACACATGGGTGATCAAATAAAATTCCTTTTTGCCCTTAAAGTAACCCAGTAGCAATTTTTTCTCTGAACTTTTTTTTAACTTAGGCAGATTTTTTATACTAAAGAAAAGTGAGATATGTTAATTCATGCCTGAAAGAAAACGATGGTGGTTCATCCCGAACTTTCGGGACTCCTATTAACTCGATTGTATAGGAATTTTCATTTTGTATATGATGGTTATTTGTTCCGGTAGCAAACAGAACCTAACAGGTCGAATAAGACCTGTTAGGTTGAGAAATGAAGGGCATGGTTTGAGAAACCATCTCAACCTGACAGGTCCGGGCCGACCTGTCAGGTTTAATAACTTAAATCCGGAACTTTTGGGATTTGAGTAATACTTTTTGTTCAGACACTAATTAGGAGGATAAATAGACATGTCTTTCCGTATTGAAAAAGACACCATGGGTGAAATGAAGGTTCCCGAGGATAAATACTGGGGTGCCCAAACCCAGAGGTCATTGGAAAATTTTAAAATTGGAAATGAGCATTTCCCGCGAGAATTCATTCGGGCATACGGAATCATCAAGCAGGTAGCGGCGGAAGTGAATGTGGAACTTGGGATCTTGGATAAAAAACTATCCGGTCTGATCACGGAGGCAGCACAGGAAGTGATTGATGGCAAATATGATGACCAATTTCCACTGGTGGTCTGGCAGACGGGGAGCGGTACACAGACCAACATGAATTTTAACGAAGTAATTGCTAACCGGGCAATTGAATTAGCAGGGGGAAAGTTAGGGAGCAAAACCCCTGTCCATCCCAATGATCACGTCAATAAATCCCAATCGACAAACGACACCTTCCCTACAGCTATCAATGTTGCAGCAGCCACCGAGGTGAATGAGCAACTCCTGCCAAAGGTAAAAGGTTTGTCTGTTGCCCTGGCAGAAAAGTCCGATGAATTTCAAACCATTGTAAAATTGGGTCGCACCCATCTCATGGATGCCACACCACTGACATTGGGCCAGGAATTTTCCGGCTATGCCTCCCAGCTTGACCACGGCATAAAAGCTATTGAAAATGCCTTGCCTCACCTGTATGAGTTGGCAATGGGCGGCACGGCGGTGGGAACGGGAATCAACTCCCCGGAAGGATTTGCTGAAATGGCAGCCGAAAAAATCGCCGAAAAAACGGGTCTTTCTTTCCGTACCGCTGAAAATAAATTCGAAGCCCTGGGTGCTCACGATTCCGCAGTTGAAATGTCGGCGGCTCTTTCCACGCTTGCTGTGTCGTTGAATAAAATTGCCAATGACATCCGGTGGCTGGGGAGTGGTCCCAGAGCAGGGATCGGTGAAATTGTACTTCCATCCAATGAACCGGGATCATCCATCATGCCCGGAAAGGTAAACCCAACCCAATGTGAAGCAGTGACTATGGTGGTGGCTCAGGTCATCGGGAATGACGCAACTCTTAAAATGGCGTGTGCATCCGGCAACTTTGAACTCAACGTCTATCGACCTGTAATTGCATTCAATCTCCTTCAGTCGATTAAACTCCTTGGGGACGTCTGTGACTCCTTTAATCACAACTGTGTGGCAGGAATTAAACCTAATTTAGATCGAATCGACAAGAATTTAAGAAATTCCCTTATGCTGGTGACTGCCCTCGCACCACATATCGGATACGATAAGGCAGCAAAGGTGGCAAAAAAAGCCCATGCGGAAAACACCTCACTCCGGGAAGCCATCATCGAATTAGGATATATGACAGGCAGCGAATTCGACGAAAGGGTCAAGCCGGAAGAGATGGTTTCTCCAACCTCTCGACAGCAGTGAACCTTTCGATTTTATCTACGTTAAATTCACAAATTCTCTATCGTTAAGTATACCGGAATATGACCGCAAAAAAGAAAAGATCGAGGAATACAAGTTGGACTCGAATCACATTCAGAGTTTTAATTTTTTCATTGATCTGTGGTGCCGGAGGTGTCACATACCTGAAGTTCCTGTCGCGGGATCTCCCGTCCCTGGAACAGCTTGAAAATTTTGATCCCGATCTGGTCACGAGAATTTACTCTGCGGATGGAGTTCTCTTAAAAGAACTCTACACGCAAAGACGGGTATTTGTGGATTTGGACAGAATTCCCAAAAAGATGGTGGATGCTGTCATCGCTTCAGAAGATCACCGGTTCCGGTCGCATTGGGGGATTTCTCTTCGGGATGTGGCGAGAGCAGTGGTCATCAATACACTAACCCTCAGCTATCGACAGGGATTCAGTTCCATTACACAGCAGCTTGCCAGAAATCTCTATGACACTATTGGCTTTAAAAAGACCATAACAAGAAAGATCAAAGAAGTCATCACTGCTATTCAGATTGAGAAAACTTATACAAAAGATGAAATCCTGGAGATGTACTTGAATTTCATCCACTTTGGTCACGGGACGTATGGTGTTCAGGCAGCATCGAAACGCTATTTTCAGAAGGATGCCTGGGATCTTACTTTGGATGAAAGCGCTCTTCTTGCCGGATTACTGCCAGCACCTGCCCACTACAGTCCCATTAACTATCCGGAGAGAGCTATCCACCGCCGGAATACAGTTCTCCGGCTCATGAATGAGCATGGACTTATTATGCAGTCTGCCTACCTGGAAGCAAAGGCGCTGCCTCTGGAGGTGAGCCAGGATCGCAATAATCTTGGTCTGGCACCCTATTTCTCCGAGCACATTAGACGCATTTTAGAACGAGAGGATAAGGCACTGGACATCGATATTTATCGTGATGGTCTCGAAATATATACTACCCTTGACAGCCGGATACAAAATGCGGCTGAGGAAGCTGTTTTAAAAGCGGTGAAAAGAAACCAAGCAATTTTAAATGAACGCCTTTATAGTGACCGGGAGGAATTTGAACAGTTGGCTTATCTGAGTATCTATCCTGAAGACTCTGTTCGCATGATGTTGAATGGGGAAATGGCACTATACGAGGGAATTCGGACACAACTTCTGGTTCAGACTGCCTTTGTCGCCATTGATCCCACGAACGGGTATATTAAAGCGATGATCGGTGGGCGTCCGGATTATCACGATCAATTTAACCGGGCAGTTCAGGCAAAGCGGCAACCGGGATCTGTGTTTAAACCTTTCATCTACACCGCCGCTATCGACAATGGCTATCCGGTGACCCGTCAGTTGCTGAACCAACCTGTGGTGTTAAATGTACAGAGTTCGGAAGGAGAGTGGGAAACCTGGGAACCGAAAAATTATGACCTATCAACAGGTGGACTCACAACCCTCAGAGAGGGGCTCAGAAGATCTCTGAATCTTATCTCTGTTCGATTAGTCCAAGAGTTAGTACCTCCGGAAGTAGTAGTGCAGACTGCCAAACGAATGCACATCACTACGCCTCTCCGGGCTGTGGATGCAATTGCACTGGGCACTTCCGAGGTTATTCCTCTTGAAATAACATCTGCCTATGCTATATTTGCCAACAAGGGAGTATGGTGCGCTCCCATAGCGATCACAAAAATTGTAGACCGGTTTGGTGTCACCATAAAGGAATACCATCCCAAGCGGGAAGAAGTGCTAAGCGAGGAGACGGCTTTTATCATGACCGACCTCCTGCGAACGGTTGTGGATCGAGGAACAGGGGGAAGCATCCGCTGGAAATACAGGTTCAACAAGCCGGCAGGGGGTAAAACGGGTACCACACAAGGATGGACAGACGCATGGTTTGTAGGATTTACGCCCCACCTGGCTGCAGGCGTATGGATGGGAATGGATGATCCCAGCGTCAGTCTCGGGAAGAAGCAGGATGGTGGCCGAGCAGCTTTACCTGCCTGGGCTAATTTTATGAATGCTGTCTACGATACTATGGGGTGGGAACATAAAGATTTTGAAGTACCAAAGGGTGTATCAAAGATCGAAATCTGCCAGGTTACCAAAGATTTACCCACCAAATATTGTCCCACTGAGAAGGAATGGTTCATCGATAAATATGCTCCGTTCAAAACATGCCGGGTGCATACGGAAGCCTCCTCCCGGCGAAGTCGTGACAGGGGAATAGATGATTTATAATGCTGTATAAATGATAGTTAAGGTAGGAGGAGCATTTTTACCGATTTTAATATATTTCGAAAGATTCTTCTCAGCTACCGATACGGTATCCTCACTTTCGCCTTGACATATGGCAAGCACATCACCCTTTTTTACCGACGCACCTATTTTTTTATAAAACTTAATACCTCCTTGAGGAATCGTAAGCCTTTTATTACTTGAGTACCGGATGGTAAGCCCGTTGACTATTTCTCCTAAAACTCTCGTATCCATTCCGGTAACATACCCCGATCGTTGAGCGACAACCTCAGCAACATATTTAGGAGATTCAAATTTTTCAGGATTCTCAAGATAAGAAATATCTCCTCCATGGGCTTTTACCATCGCAAGGAATTTTTCAAAAGCGCTGCCATTTTCAATCTGTTTTTTCAGTACCGTTTTCGCTTTTTCCCTTGTGTCGGCTTTCTTCGCCTGAATCAACAGGGCAGATCCCAGTTCATATACCACTGTCATGAGGTCGTCCGGACCCTTGCCCTGAAGGGATTGAATTACTTCCTCTATTTCGTTCCAGAGTCCGGCTTCATGACCGAGGGGCTGGTTCATATCGGTATAAATTACATCCGTGCTTACCCCAAACTGTTCCCCAATCATCGCCAGTTTTTGTCCCAATTCTTTTGCCTCATCAAGGGATGACATAAAAGCGCCGTTCCCCACTTTCACATCCATGACCAGTCCCTGAATGCCTTCGGCAATCTTCTTGCTCATAATGCTGCCACAGATGAGGGGGATCGATTTCACCGTATTGGTTTTGTCCCGAAGTGCATAAATCTTTTTATCCGCCGGGCAGATTTCATCGGTCTGCCCAACAATACTGACACCCACTGTTTCCACTACTTTGGCGAATTCTTCCAGGGACAGGTCAGCTCGATACCCGGGAATGGCTTCCAACTTATCCAGGGTTCCGCCGGTGTGTCCAAGGCTCCGCCCGGTAATCATAGGAATTGCTAAACCCGAAGCTGCCATCAGGGGTCCAAGGATCAGAGAAACTTTGTCACCCACACCGCCTGTGGAATGTTTATCAGCCACATAGGTACCAAGGTGAGAAAAATCCATAGTGGCTCCCGAGGAGATCATGGCGTCAACCAGTAAAATGGTTTCGTCATCAGTCAAACCCTTGACGTAAACCATCTTGAGCCATGCAGTCATCTCCTTATCAGAGATCGTTCCCTGGGAATAACCGCGAATGATCGATATGATTGATGGAGGTAAATTGTCCGCGAGACCCGGTGGGGAGTTTTTCTTCACAGTTGCTTGATCAACTTTGTTCGTTCTAAAAACTATTGGTCCTTTTTACGAAAAATGAATCTTAAAAAATTAAACAAATCTTTTTGTTCGGTGGAAGCTTTCCCTGCGAAATACAAACCCAGTAAAGCAAATAACACGTTCGGACTCCACATACCGAAAGCAGGTGTGATAAGATTGCGATCAGCTAATTCCTCTCCAGCGATGAGAAAAATCCAATAAACCACGAAAAAACCGAAACTGAATATCACAGCGGTGGCTAATCCACCTTTTTTCGCCATCACACCCAGGGGGGCTCCTAACAACACAAACACAATGCATGCTACCGGTATGGAGAATTTTTTATGGATTTCCACTTTATACCGATTGATGCTCCTTCTGTATCCATCGATCATCTGGTAGTCTGCTTTTAACCTTCGGATGGCAGATTTAATGGTTCGATTTTTCTTTTTTAGTTCTTTTTCCGTAAGTGATGAATCAGCCTTAAAGCTTTCTCCAACTTTTTTAAGAAAAGCGGAGGCAATATCAAACGATTTAGGCGGTTCGGCATCTGGGATTACTTTTTCTATCTGTCCTTTAATTCTCTCAAAAACCGTTGCTATTTTCCCTTCATAATCAGATACCTTTTCTGACATCATTTCTACGGTCATTTCCCTGTCGGTACGTGAGGAGCTGCCCCTCCTTTCCAGGCTTAGGTCATCTGCATGGATAGTGATCTGGTGCTTTTCAAAAATAATTCGCCGGTAATTCTGGAATTCTTTCGTATCCAATTCATGGATTTCTCCATCGAATAGAGTCACAAGAATGGCGTCCTGAATTGTGGTAAATGTCGCTTCACGGGCATAGATAGTCGTTTGAGTCACTGTCCTGTCTTTGCTAAAAATCCGTACATCCTGGAAGCGCTTCCCCTTTCTCCCTTTAACGATCAAGCTGTATTGGGGCAGATCATCGATGAAATAGCCCGGCTCGATATTTATATCGGGTCGCTTTCGATAGATATCCCGGGAAAGTAGTCTGGCTTTGTGATTCATCTGTGGAAGGACAGCGTTATTGAAGTAGGTTAAAGGTCCTGCCACCAAAATGCTGAAGATGAGAGCTGGCCATAATATTTGGGGAAAGCTGACTCCTGATGAACGTAGAGCGGTGATTTCGTTGTCTTCTGAAAACCGCCCAAATGCCATCAGTGTTGCCAGCAGAACTGCCATAGGTGCAGCCAGGGCAAGAATGTGTGCTGTGTTCAACAGGAGGTACTCCAATATTACAGAGAGTTCCAATCCTTTTCCCAGGATGCGGTCAACTGCTCGTAATAGGAAGTTAGTAAAAAGAAGAAAGAACACCATGAGTAGCGATAGGAAAAATGGCAGTAAGTGCTCTTTGAATATATAACGTGTCAGGATTTGCATGGCTTTATTTGACCTTATTAAAATACATAGAAATCAGGGATTGCACCAACCATTGTCCAATATCCCAAATTCTAACATAAAATTTATTCCAAATAATGCAGTTGGGATAAACTTTCCTTGTTTCCTTTATGTCAATTTGATAGTGGAATTTAACTTAAATCAATCTCCTTTTTAGTTAACAGACGTACACTAATCCCTAAAACTGAGGAGTGGTGTCAATTTATCACCTTCTGAGCCTCACTCTGTAGCCTTATCATAGTAATTTTTTAGGAAAAAGATGTCATCTTCCCTGTCTGCCGACAGGCAGGCGATTGTTCGACGAAGATCTTATGAACATTCAAACCAAAAGATGATATCTTTCTTCATCCGGTTTTTTGTTTTTCGGTCAAGCACTACTTAGTGTCAATAGATTGTTTGATCAGGAGTTCCCCCGAAATATGGGGGAAAGTTATGGCCACAACGATACATCATAAGGTTCTGCCTTCATTGGCTTTTTTATGCGACGTAAACCTTAAGCGAGTCCATAAATGAACACGCTAAATCGAAAAAAGAATCCGTCAGCTGACGGACCCTTTAGGGTGCTTTTTTTCCCGTAGGGACTCCTAACAGAGGACTAAGCGTAGGGGTTTACCCCTTCGCACTGGGCATCTTTCCCTTGAATCTCCATAGAAGCTATCCTAACTTCACCGCTTAAAATCTGAAAAATAATTATGGTAAAATTAAAAGCACACTACAAAGGCATCCCTGAACTCAGTGAGGAACCTGGGAAGAAGAAAAAGAAACCAAAATTGATGGCGGTAGTCGATGAAGACAATTGCACCGGCTGTCAGGTGTGTGTTCCTTTCTGCCCGGTAGATTGCATTGAAACTGTTCCCACTGAAAAATACGACATCCCCATACCCCCGGTTCAAATCCGATTTGATGAATGTATCGGCTGTCAGATTTGCGCCCGTGTCTGTACCAAGTTAACCTGGGATGCTATTCGAATGATTCCTACAGCAGAATTCGAAGAAACATACAACATCCTAATTTCTTAACTCTGCTCAACTTTATCTCTCTTAATCTATCCACTCTCGTAATAGTAGTTGGTCACCTCAAGACAATCAACTTCACAAACGGAGAGTAATTCTCCCTGCAAATGGCACTTTAGTTTTAAATTTCCCCCACATTAGCTGAATATTTTGTAACATTTCAGTGAATAAAAATAACAATTTTTCTGAGATACCTGACAAAGCCAATAAGAAATATATAACATAGCTTCGTCCCCCCATTCCGACTAGTCGGGGGGAGGAATTGAAAAGGCTAAGGCAAAGTCCCGAAGCTTCGGGATGAGGAGAAGGGGAACAGAGGAGACATAGAGATATGAATTACGAATAAGGAATGAGTAGATACCAGTTGGTTTGTAACAATTTATCGTTGAGTCCCGAATTTTCGGGAGAAATTCCCTGCCTGACCCCGATTTAATCGGGGCAGGCGATACAGTAAATTATGAATAAACCTGTCATTCTGGTAATCGATCAAGGAACGTCCTCCACCAAGGCATTCCTTTTTGACAAAAACCTGAATCCTTTATGGAACAGTAAAATTCGCCACGCTGTAGTCAGGAAACAATCGGGATGGGCAGAGTGTGATGCTGAAAAAATATGGAGTGTAGTTCTATCTCTGATGAATACCGCTTCGGATATTTGTCATTCCCAATCGTTGACTATTACTGCTATGGGAACGGCATTTCAACGGTCTACCTTCCTGTTTTGGAATAAAGTGTCAAAGAGAGCCGTCACCCAGGCAATGAGCTGGCAAGACAACAGGGCGAAAGAAGTAACAGAGGAAATAGTTGACAAATCCGACTGGATTCACCAAACTACCGGGACACCTCTAAGTCCCCACTTCGGAGGACCTAAGTTTCTCTTTTCCATTAGGCAAAACAGGGAACTCAAGAAAAAAGTCCTCAATGGAGAGGTTTATTTCGGCACCCTGAGTACATTCATCACGAACCGGTTGACCGGTCAAGCTGTTATGGATGAATCCATCGCAAGCCGCTCCCTCTTATTTAATCTCAACGATTTAACCTGGGACCAGGATTTATTGAAATTATTTGAAGTCCCAATCAATTGCCTTCCTGACATTGTCCATACTTGCGGAGACTTTGGTACGGTATCAATTGGTACAATATCCGTTCCACTTTTATGTGTCATTGGGGATCAACAGGCATCTCTCCTGGGACAGAATCGATGGGAAGCAGGAGAAACCGCTATCAATTTCGGGACTTCCGGCTCATTACTTGTAAACAGCGGCATGTCTCCTGTGAAAATTTCAAACCTGGTAAGCAGCATCCTCTTTTCAACTGACAGTGAGCAACTCTATCTTCTTGAAGGCACCATCAATAGCGTCAGCGTTCTCTTTAAATGGTTAGAGGTATTTCTGGGTATCTCCCACGAAGAAATGAACTGGGGAGAGAGATGCCACAGGGAAACGGATGGGATTTTAATCCCGGGTATGAATGGAATTTCCGCTCCATACTGGACGGGGGAATTTGACACCGCATTTTTCGATTTTCCGGAAAATTGTCATCCCAACGAATATGTCCGTGCCGGCATGGAATCCATCGGTTTTCTCACTCACGATATATATAATATTATTCAACAAAAGACTGCTATAAAAGTCCACGACATCACCGCTTCGGGAGGTGCATCAAAACCGGAACTGCTTCAATTTATATCTGATTTATTGGGCACTTCCATCTGGAGTTCAGCAGGAAAAGATATGACAGCTTTAGGTGTAGCACGCCTTGTAGCCGAACAAGTGTGGGACGGAATCTACCGACAGGGTGAAATCAAGAGAGTTAAAAAGTTTGTCCCAACAATGACAGAAAATAAACGGCAACAAAAAATTCAACGGTGGGAGAATGCCCTTCGCCAATTAAACATCATAACATAGGAGCCAATATGTCGAATAATAAAAAATTACGAATAAACAACCCCACAAGAATGGATGCCTGGAATTTACTGTGTAAATATACAAAATCAGAAGCCCTCAGACGGCACGCCCTGGCAGTAGAACAGGTAATGCGTAATCTCGCCATCAAATATGGTGAAGATCCTGATGTCTGGGGAATGACAGGACTCCTCCACGACTTCGATTATGAACAATATCCCACAAAAGAGGAACATCCGTATATGGGAAACAAAATATTAAAAGAGTTGGGATATCCGGAAGATATTCGTCTTGCAATCATGGGACATGCTTCTTATACCAGTGTACCGAGAGATACCCTAATGGCGAAAGCTCTTTTTTCCTGCGACGAAATCACCGGTTTGATTTTCGCAGTCACATACGTTCGACCATCAAAATCAATCCACGAAGTGAAGGTCAAGTCGGTGAAGAAAAAGTTGAAACAGAAGAGCTTCGCCGCCAGTGTGAACAGGGAGGAGGTGGAACAGGGAATCATAGAATTAGGTGTAGACAGAAATGACCACATCCAATTCGTTATTGACGCATTGAAGGAAAAAGCAGAGGAACTTGGATTAGCAGGTACTTATCAGAAATAATTATTGACCACAGAAATCACAAAGTTTTTGAACATAGCGCAAACTTCTCCCGATTGAATCAGCATGGACATTTAGTCTCCAACAAATCATTTGTTTAATTTAGCTATGATTTTTCGTTGTTTATCCTGCCATTTCGTCAAGACTCTTTTAAAAATGAAAATTCCTAACCGCCTGCTCTCGAAGAATTATGACGGACATGTACAATTAAATTATAGAAAAAAATTACAACTTAGCGATATTAGTGGTTAAAAATTCTAATTCATCCTGAGGTCACCATGAATAATCTCACCGAAATCCACCAAATCACGAAACTCCGTATCCATAAATTGTAATAGAACCTGTGCACGAATTGACAGGTCATCCAACTCAAGAAGTTTCTGCTGTTCCTCTACTTCCACCGGTAATTGGGCTGCGATCATATTCACTACCAGCTCAAAATCAAAACCATCCTGCACATAGTCAGCAAGAGACATAAATCTGATATCCTCTAGTAAATGACCAAACTGTCTGAATATTTTCCTTTTAAGAGACTGGATATTCCCTTCACCCCTTTTCTCTTCAATAAATGTCAGTTTTCCCGTCCGATATGGAGTATCAGTTTCCACTTCCTGAATAAGGACTTTAGTCAATCCTAATAATAAAATATCAAAAGTGCCATCCACATATTTTTTTAAAGCCTCCATATAACATAATGTACCTATAGAATGGATTGGAGGAGTTGCTTCATACTTTTTGTCAACATTGGATTGATCTTTGTGTCGACAAACCAGGTGGTCAGGTCCTTCCGGTCTCAAAAGTGTCACACAAACCAACCGGGGTCCGCTCTCCACATCTTTTATCATGGTTTTATCCTGTTCTTCGGAGATGTAAAAGGAGAGTAATGTCCCCGGGAATAACACTTCGTCCTGAAGGCAGAATAGAGGCGTTGTACCGGAAAAATCTTTTATAACATTCCGGATCTTATCATCCAAGCCACTTAATGTAAATTCCATCATCCCTTTTTTCTATGTGGTATAGTTTAACTCTAATTGAAGGATTTTCCACCGAAATACCTGTTCGACAATTAAATTCCCATCCATGCCAGGGGCAGATCACATTTTCACCCTCTATCTCGCCAAATCCCAGAGATCCTCCACGGTGGGGGCAGGTGTTGTCCATAGCAAGATATTCCCCATCAATATTGAATAGAGCTATGGGGTGATCATCAATAAAAATCACTTTGCCCGTCCCAAGTTCTAATTCATCCCGTCTGGCAACCCGCCTAAGAGTAACAGATGCTGATATCCCCGTGATCGCTTCCATCTTTACATCCGCACCTATTCGGATAATCCCTTTTTAAAATTTCGTTCTGAGGTGTTTAATCAACCGCTTCCGACGGTTCCACAATGAGTGCCAGCACCTCGTGAACCAGTCTTTCGATACCATCTGCAGCTTCAGATATTCTGTTTGCCAGCATGTATGCGGGTGTAGACACCACTTTATTTTCCTTGTCCACCACAAATTCTCTAACCGAACAGGAAATGTGATTTGTTTCCTATCAACAGGCAAAGACTTGTCCGTCAACTGACTGATGCCTGTCCAACGATTTAGTCCTCAATAAAGAATTCCCCATCCATCAAATATAAAAATTTCTCATCGTGAATCAATTTTGCCCTGTCCAAAAGTCGCGCCACTGGGATGTCATCCTCAAACATGTCCAAGAGTGTCATCAGATCAGATTTTGACTCAACTTCAAACTGGAACTTCGGTTTTTCAACACCTGTGTGAATCTGAAGAAAATATTTATCCTTCTCAAGACCAGCCTTTTCCCGGGCAATTTCTAATGCTTTATCAAGTCCTCCTAACACATCAACCAATCCCAGCTCTTTCGCATCCACACCTGTCCAAATTCTCCCCTGAGCAACCTTGTCTACTTCATCTCGGGTCATGTCTCTTCCCTCTGAAACTCGCCGGAGAAACTGTTCATAATAACTATCTACGATAGCTTGCATTCTCTCACCCTCTTCCTCTGTGAATAATCGGTGCGATCCAAACATCTCAGCGTGGGATTTTTCTTTCACCACATCCACATTGTATCCGATCTTCTCAAATAGACCTCCCAATGAAAGCTTGCCGGACAGGACTCCTATGGAGCCGGTGATACAATTAGAATCTGCCACAATAGTATCGGCAGCACAAGAAATGTAGTAACCCCCTGATGCTGCCACATTCCCCATGGAAATGATAAACGGTTTACGGTTTTCTTGATCGGAAGAATCGGGATGGGTGGTTCGATGGACTTCGCGCCAGATATCTTCGGATGCAAGAATAGATCCACCGGGACTGTTTACCCTCATGACGATGGCTTTTACCGATTTATCTTCACGGGCTTTACGGATGGCTTTTGCTGTGGTCTCTGAGCCAATAATCTTATCCCCACCAAATAGTGAAGGGACACTTTTCCCGGGGACAATTGGTCCCTCCGCATAAATTAATGCAATCTTTGAAGCTGCAAATGATTCCCAGTCGTATTCCCACAAGCCCGGCAGTTTACGCGCTTTCACAATCTTTGCCTCATCTCCCGCTATTGCCTTTATTTTTTTCTCAATCTGGTCAGGATGATATATCCCATCTATCAAGCCGGCTTTGAGCGCCATCTCAGGGGTGAATAAGGCTGTGGCATAAATTTCTTCCAACTGTGCTTCAGTGAATCCTCTCCCCTTTCGGATCATTTGAGAAAAGGTCGCCTGAAAATCTGCGAGCACCGCTTCATAAGCTTCCCGACTTGTTTCTGTAAGTTTTTCTTCCGTAAATGTTTCCGCAGCAGTCTTATAATCGCCTCTGCGATAGATTTGTGCTCCTATCCCAATCTTGTCGAATAAGTTTTTAAAGAATCCTACGGTAAATGCCACACCGTCCACGTTGATAAAACCCCCACTGTTCAAAAAAATCGAATCAGCGACACAGGCAAAAACATATTGACTCTCCCCCGTCGAATTGATAAAAGCCAAGATTTTCTTCCCCTTTTTCTTAAACCGCTGTAGAGCCTGAGTAACCTCTTCCATTATGCCAAGTCCGGAGACATAATTATCCGGTTTTAGGATGATGCCATCCACGTCGGTTCGTTCAGCCATTTCATCGATATCATCTATCAATTCTTTTAGCGTGATGGTTTTGGGACCGAAAAATGCTCGTGGTGTGGGGGAATCCGTAATTCGGCGTTCAAAGGAAAGTACAATATAAGTGGGCGCCTTCTTTTCAAATAAGACTCTCCGAATTTCTTTAGAAACTTGAATACCAAAGAGGCTATTCGTGTAATCCCCATTTTCATCCATGTTGTGAAATGATTCAACGCTAACGGTCCCCAAACCGACGCTAAGACCCAATTGAATTCCTTCCGTCTGAGTATCATAGTTAGCAAACAGTTTCAATCCATCCATAAGTTCAGTTTGAATTTGAATACGTCCACCCAGGTCTGTATTGTTTTTGAACGATTGTGCCTCAAATAATATAAGATGGTCATAAGCGAACGTGACTCGATTACCTAATAGCCTAACAGCCAATCCAATATTTACCAGTTGATCTTTCCTCAGACCTCCTCGCTGCCGAGACCACAGGTTTTTCCAGTTCAATCCGGCGGAAAGCCAGGGGTAACCACGATACAGTAGTCCTATGTCTACCGCTTCATATCCATCGGTAGAAAAGTGGGAAGTTGACCCCATATAGAACCCCTTCCCCAAATGTTCTCCACTTCCCAGATGGAGAAGATCGATTCCATTCTCCAAATGAGTAAACCCAAAGCCTGATCTTTTCATCTGCATGAATACAGAAAAATCATTCTGTACGGAATCGAGTTTGGAGAAATTCAACGGCTTTAAAAGATACATATTGAAATCCCGTGATATTCCCAAACCTCCGGGATTATTAGCCAAGCTGATTCCATCATCGGTGGTAGCAGTTGAGTAGATGGGAGCAAATTGACCAAAAACAACTCCGAATGAAATAAGTAATATTGTCATGATTTTCTTCATAATATTCCCTTTCTGCTCAATAAATTGGCGTTTATATTTCGCTTTATCCCTTCAAATTTAGCCCGTTTTATGGCACTCTTCCTAAAAATTCGTTTGTATTCTTCCTCAGTTAAAGATTCCCATTCATCAACAGTCTTTTTTACAATGTTACTTCTGGGAGAAAAGGCTATTTCCTCACTTTTCTGTCCGAATTTTATATTCCATGGACATACCTCCTGACAGATATCACACCCGTACATCCAACCGTGCAACTGGTTAGCCATTTCCTCAGGGAGTTCTCCCCGGTGCTCGATGGTCAGGTATGAGATACAGCGATTGGCATCCAATACATATTCATCCCCAATGGCATCCGTGGGACAGGCTTCCATACAGGCGGTGCAGCTTCCGCACAAGTCCTCCTCGAAGGGTGAGTCATATTCCAGATCACAATCGAGAATAAGTTCCCCCAAAAACAGCCACGACCCATAATCCCGGGAAATCAAGTTGGTATGTTTCCCGATCCACCCAAGCCCTCCCCTTTGTGCCCAAACTTTCTCCATAACAGGCGAAGTATCTACACAAGCAATCCCTTTAACACCAGGATAGCGTTCTTGAATATCTTTCAATAGTTGAATTAGGCGTTTTTTCAAAACCGTATGATAGTCATCACCCCAGGCATAGTTGGATATTTTTAGCTTTTCTTTTGCGGTACCGTGAAAATAATTCATGGCGACAGAAACAACCGATTTGGCTTCCGGGAAATATTGATGAACATCCCTTCGTTCATTTACCCGGGATAGCATCCAATTCATCGTCGCATGGTAACCACGATCAAGCCACTGTCGGAGGTGGACGCCTTCCTCATCCAATGGACCAGCAGGGGCAATCCCAACCCTGTCAAATCCTAACTTGAGAGCCTTTTTCTTGATGAAGTGGGTGAGAGATTGGATTTTTTCAATGTTACTCATTTAATTAGAAATTAGTTACAATGATATGATACTACTGTTTACATATTGGAAGTGTAATCTCTAATCTATATAGAATTTGATGCTTAAAAATCTTATTCTTTAAATTTAGTATAAGCCTGGATAATTATTTCTGGAATAACAACTTTTCCGCCCAAAACAATCCGATTATTGTCTTCACATCGGTGATCTTGCCAGTCTGCACCCATTCCATACATTGGGATAATTCCGTGGGAAGCAGTTCAATAAATTCATCTCCATCGGTGTTGGTCTCTGTCTTGGTGAGATTTTCCACAAGGTAGATCCACATCCGTTCATCACTGTATCCGATACATGGATGAATTTCCGTCAATTTTGTTATCTTTCCGGCTCGATATCCCGTCTCCTCCTCAAGCTCCCGATGGACAGTCTCTTCCAGTGACTCCCCCGGATCGATCTTCCCCGCGGGCAGTTCAATTTCAACTCCTCCGATGGGGTAGCGAAATTGACGAATGAGGAGAATTTTGCCATCAGGTAGAACAGGGATCATGGCTACAGCGCCGGGATGTTTGATATACTCGCGAACAGACGATCTACCATCAGGCAGTTTAACCTCGTCACTCCAGACATCCAAAAGTCTGCCTTTGAAGATATGAGTGGAGCTAAGTTGTTTTTCTGTGAGGTCTTTCAACAGAAGTATAAAAGATGGTATCTTTGTTCCCTTGAATTTTCATGTCATAAGTCCTCTAACAGTTCTCCGACTTCCTTTTGAAGGATGCGGTCACTTCTGGTTGTGGCTGGAATTTTCAAAGCTTGTCTAAGAGTTTCCTCTGCCCCTTTTTCGTCATCAAGCCCAATGAGTGTCTTCCCCAACCAGAGGTAATTGCGAATTTCATCCGGCACTTTTTCAATGGCTTGGCTAAAATAGTCGCGTGCTTCCTCAAAGCTCGCTTCAGGAGGTGTAGCATAAACCCAACTTGCTATTTTTCGTTCAATCCAGCTTAAATCAGACAAGGTATAGTGCCACCGCCCCATCACGTGGTAATTCCCGCCATCTTCAGGGTCCAATTCAATTGCCCGCAATGTATGTTCAGCCACCTTGTAGGAATTCTTAATTTTCTGTTCCGTTCCTTCAATCTCTCCCACGCGACCAATAAGAATACCATACCATTTATGTGACTTCGGATGGTTGTCATCTGTCTCAAGAGCCCGTTTGGCGTACTCAAACCCGGCATAAATATTTTCCTCAATTACTGATTCATCATCCGTATTATCGGAAAAATCAAAGTGTGCTCGTGCCAACCGCCATATTACTTCGATATTTTCAGGATCCTTTTTTTCCGCCTCCTTCAGTAAATCAAAATTCCCCTTGAAATTATCGGCATCATATTTGTCATCAGCTTTTGCTAACAGGTCTGATACACTCTGGGATAGAACAATAGACCCAAATACAATCATAATGAAAATCATCTTGGAGTAAATCAGTCGCATATTTCCCTCAAAATCTTTAAATCACCGTCTTCAACAATGGTTTAAGATTACTACTCGATCACCGACCCATCGACCGCCGAGTTCGGCGATGAATATCAGTGTTGAACTAACTCGATTTTTCAACCGGCAGAACTCTATTCATTCAATACTATTCTTTTGGATAAGGACACTTTTTTCAAGAACGTACTTAAAATCGGATTTTGCGCAATTCTTTTCTTTTGAATTCTATTTGCCTCTTCATCAGAGATATCAGCAAACTCATTATCAATTTGTCGTTGAATGTCCCATTTCATTTTTACACAATCAAACTCTTTGAATTTTTTCATAGATCAACTACATCTCTTGGAGAATAGATATTAATGGTTCTATAGCCATTTAACATGTTCACGGCTTGGTAGCCGCTTATCCTATCAAAATGAACAATATGCTTGAAATTCCAACTCACTACAAAATCAGCCTCTGCGACTGAAGCATATGCAACGTGTTCCGCATCAGACTTAGCTTGAGATCCGACAACTCCAGCTTCTAAGTATGCATCCCGAAGTAAACGAATTTCGTCTGCATATTCAACTATTTCTATGGATTCTGCTGGAAGATCAACCAAAACACGTTGGACATGTTCAGGCGCTCTATCAAGTTCACGCAAAAGTATCGTAGAGATTACAAGAATAAACCTACCGCTTTTTATGTCATCAAAAAACGCATTACTTTCCATTGCAAATTCATCATCAAAACAACCTACAAACACTGATGTATCAGCATAAACTCATAACTGCTTCATACTCTTTGTCAAATTGATGAAAGCTTATTATAATGATAAATTATGGTATTTTAATATGGGATGAATTTTCTCTATGAGACTCACTTAACCTGATTAATTCATGAGCCCATGAATTAAACACCCTCCTTGCTCGACGGCAGGCGGGCTGGCCGACACTCCCGACATGTCGGGATCGGTGTCGGGGTTAACCCCGCCATAGGCGGCCTTCGGTGAATAATTCATCAGCAACTTTTCTCCATCTTGCATTATTTTGCGACTTACACTCCTGACAGGTTTGCTGATGAATTATTCAGGTTAAAAATACTCTATATACGTAATCTTCAACTCCCTGTTAAAATAGTTTACATTGTCCTTGTCAAACAACAGGTTATTGAAGTCGAGCTCAATGTGAAGGTGTTCCACAAACGTCCACCGAATAGCCGCATTCAAATACCCTCCTTTATTCAGAGCTATCGTTTTTGCCGTCATATCGTTTTCATTCAGAGCTGCATTATATTCTAAAAGAAAAGACAACTCAGGATTGACTTCAATATCAAATCCCGCAAAACCGCTCACATCTTCATCCCCATCAGATTGCTCAGAAAAATTATAATTTACTCCCAAATGAAGACCTGCGTTTCCTAAAGGTGAACGCCAATTTTTGCTGGCTACAAGGTATATCCCATACGCTTTGGTAGCATATCGTTTTAACGAGTCAGCATCATAATAGACACCAAATCCCTGTGTATCCACACCGAGAGAAATTCCAGGCATGGATTCATCTTCGTCTATTATGCGATACTTCAAATTGACTTCGGGACGAGGATACCATTGTAAGCTATCATCCCCAATCAGGTTACTGGCGCCAAAGGAAACACCAAACATAAACCTGTCTGTTAGCCCTGCTGAAAGTCCGAAAATAAGACCCCCACTTTTTTGAATTCTTGCATCAACAGAAAAACTCCCCCGAACAAGGCCACCAGCAGTGGGAACGGTAATTAGAGTGGAAGGAGGTGGGTATTCCGTCTGCCCCCAAACGATGGTGACAAGTAAAATAATAACGATTGCCTTTCCCTTCATGACGGAGCCAATATACTTTCGGGTCAGTCTAAAATCAAGCATCATTCATTTAAAATTTGGATAAATAATGGGATAAAGGATTTCACCATCTCTCCGTTCAATCTCACCTACGGTTGTTATAGGCAAGTGTAGAATCGCCTCTTCACCTTTCAGCTTAAATCGAACATAATCTTTGGTAATATCCACCAGGATAACTTTCAGCACATCCCCGTTTTTCAAATAAATTACATCCGGAGAATCTTTTACAGTCTCCCACAAAACAATACCTGACCGATCACCAAATTCGATTCCCTCATTTTTCTGTCTTCGAATATCTTCTAAGATTTCTGAAACTTCCTCTAATACACCCCCTGTAAATTTCTTCTGATTAAAAACATCTTCTCTGTCAAACATTTTTATATCACGTCCAAATAAATCAGCGGATTCTACTGGAAGTGTCACCCCAACATGGCTGATTTCAGTCCCCGTGGAATCATACTCAAACAGTTCATACTGATGCGTGGTTGGATGAAACACATATTGAAATAGACGGACGGTTTCTTTCCCCGGTAAAGTTATCCATCGCTCTTCCGAAAACAGGCCGAATTGATTATATTGATATAGAATAGCTCCAAACCCTGTATTATCAACACTGAAAAATCGATAGGCTTCAATTTCCCCACTCTCCCCAAATTCGTATTCAGTTTTGCGACCGTTGAATTCCTTTAGATTTCGATGAGGAAAAGCATATTGGATAAATACTTTAGACATCTCCTCCTGATCATCATAAACCTCAAGTCTGAGTATATTCCCTTTCCCATCATGAAATGCCCGCTTCCACAGTGAGCCATCTTCCGTATATTCGTATGTCTCCTCCTTCTCAATTTCCCCTGTCTTGTCGAACCACTCTTTCCATAACATTTGATCCCGTTCATTAAAAGCAACTCGGATGTGTGCTTGATTAAATCGTTCTGTGGCAAGAAGAGTTCGACCCTTTAAAAAATCTGTATTATTCCTGTAATATTTAACATACACAGGTTCTTGTGCATATGCCAATAATACCATAATGAATAGAGAGGTTAAATATCGATGCATCAATGGAAATTACAAAAAAGAGGACTAACCTTCAAAGATAGAAAACTGACATTTCAGACCAACGGTTTATTGACATCACTTGTGACTATTGGTAACTTAGACTGAAGATATAAGAGATAGTCCGGGAAATAATCCTTTTTATACACAGAGCAATATGCAGATTAAAACAAAATTACTACGCTTTGTTTGTTTGAAAAAAAACATACCATCAAAACAATCATAACCATTTTTCCATTATTTCTACTCACCTCCAATAGTACAGGTCAAACCCGAACAAGCCCAATACTTCCCAAAACCGTGGCAGATGATGTGTTTGACAAATTTACATCTGTAGGTCAACTTGGCGCAACCATAACCAATTTTGGAGTTCTTGGGAATGGTTGGAACAAAATCAACGGAAAAATTCTCCCTTCTTGCCAGTACCGACAACAGACGGAAATCTTGCGTAAGAAGGTAGAACATTTCTCCTTTTCCGGACTGTAGACACAACCCTTCTGATCATAGATGGCACAGATACGGTTGCAGTGGACACCTTTTTAACCATTGAAATTAAGGGGTTTCTATCTTCTCCCAGATCAATTACAGTGGGTGATCGTGATGTTATTTATATCTGCGACACACCCAATTCTCGTATAGTCAGATACCGTCTCTCAAACACCCTGGATGAAAATGTAACAGAGGAGAAGTAAGCATTATTCTC
Source organism: Fidelibacterota bacterium (assembly GCA_022562455.1). Lineage (GTDB taxonomy): Bacteria > Fidelibacterota > Marinisomatia > Marinisomatales > SCKK01 > SCKK01. The sequence continues at coordinate 26,246 of JADFPG010000003.1, forward strand.
CGTTTGGCTTCTGGTAGATTCTTTATATTTTCCCTATCCTAACTGAAGGTAAATAACCCTACTTCAGAAGAAGCAGCTTACGGGATAGTGTGTATTCCCCTGCTGAAATTTTGTAAAAGTAAATTCCCGAACTAACGTTACTGGCATTCCACTTTATCATATAAGTTCCTGGAGATTGCTGAACGTGGACGAGTCTTTCTATCAACTGCCCCTGAATATTGTAAACCACCAAATCTACAAAAGATGAATTGGGCAACTGGTATTCTATTGTAGTTACGGGATTGAAAGGATTGGGATAATTCTGATAAAGCCTGAAAGCTTCCGGAATAACCAGTTCCTCAACAACTGACACATCATAATTTGCCTCTCCCGGCGTCCCAAAATCCCCATCTCCATATGGTCTTGTCGATATAACCCAATTAGAACCCAAATTGTTATCCAATGCAGGATCAACGAGTGCCATTGAGGCTCCGGTTGGATCCGGAAAGGTAGCACCATCATCCCAGACAACACTATCTACAACAATACCATCCGGAGAAATTAAAATTAACTCATCGTAAGTGTTCCCAAGAGTGAAGCTGAACTCGTAATCGATATGTACACCTCCATTGGATGATGAGTCAGAATTTCTTCCAAACACAAGATACTGACCAGGGTCGATCCAGAAATAATCAAAACATTCGACAACAGAACTATCATTATCAACATCTTTTATAGTCCAATTACACAGATCAATAGCCACAGAATCAGCATTGTAAAGCTCAAACCATTCCCCATACCTATCATAAACAGCAGCCGGATTTTGCATGATTTCGGTGATTACCACTTGGTAGGAACTTTCTGTCACACCCATAAATTGCAATTCCATGTACACAGGAATATGATCTGACGCTGCTACAAGGGCATCCGCTACATTATCGGGAACCACATAGTTACTTCCCTCATTGATTGCCTGGTTGTAATGCTCGCCATCATTCCCAAAAGCTACGTAGCTGTCATTCACATAATTAAGCTCCGTAAAATTTACAACAGCAGAGGATGCCAAGATAAAATCAAAACGGTCATCTATACCACCATAATTTTGATTCTGATAATAATCCCTCGAAGATTGTGTGTGGACATCCGCAAATGAAGAATTATTGTGCCAGTATCCAATTCGATCAATGGGGTCAAAAAGTTGACCATCATTGTCACCTTGTGATTCAGTCAACCTGTGGAATCCTCCCTCGTCGGATTTGTAAAAATTGAAATCCCCCAAAACCAGGAAGTGAGTATTGGGATTTAATGAATTGAGATATTCTCGTAGATTGTCTGCTTCTGATTCCCTCTCTGTTTCGCTATCAGTACCCGCCTTTAAATGCACCCCAAAAAGCCTGAATTCAATTCCTGTAGTTTCATGTACTAAAATACATTCCAGAGCATCTCTGTGCCCCCATTGGGAAGTAATATCGATAGTCGTCGTGCTAAGAACTTCAAACAGGTCAGGCTTGTAGAAAAGAGCAATATCTATATCAGGTGTGGGTTGATCAATAAACGCACCCTCATAGAGCCCTGGCTCATCGTAGTTTAACACATCACTCAAAAAATGGTTAAAACCATTTGTATTATGTACTTCTTCCGCCATCAAAATATCCGGACTGACATAATGGATAACCGTTCGCATATCTGCTTCCCGGCCGTCGTCATCCTCATAGTTCAGAATATTATACGTCATGATTGTGTGGTCATAACTTGTTTGTCCCCACAATAATCCGAATACCCACAAAATAACAGAATATTTAACGGTAACCCTCATATCCGTAACTTGTTGCTATTCATATAATCGTTCATATCTTATATTAATGGTTCAAATTTCCATTCCATTAAATAAATAATGCTCTATTAGTTTTAGTGTCTTTGTGCCTTTGTAACTAATAATCCAAAGTTAAGTCACTTTAGAAATTATTCCCCCATATTTTTGCACTTTAACGAACCGTTTCCGATGCATAAATAAACTTAAACCCCTGTCTATTAAAAATAGGAATTTCTTCCATCAATACATCCAATGTGTTCTTGCGCGGATGGGCGATACCAATGGCTATTCCATTTTTTCTCGCTTTTTCTGAAAGCAACTTAAGCTGTTCACGAACGACATCCTCAACGTCTTTATAATCGATAAACACTGTGCGTACCGAAACGGGGACACCTGCTCGCTCCATCTCCTCAACGCTAACAGTCTTAGCTGATGTTTTACTGTCTATAAAAAATTTCCCTTCCGAGCGCAAAACCTCCGCCACAATCCGCATCACATTTTTATTTTCGGTAGCATCCGATCCCTGGTGATTGTTCATCCCCTTAGCTTGCGGCAATTCCAACAGCGCACTTCTCAATCGTGAACGAATCTCACCCTTTCTCATCCCCCGCTTAATTAGGAATTCATCCTCTCCGGATCTGTGATCCTTGCTATCCATAGGCATGTGTACAATTACTTCAAATCCCTCCTTATCTATTAGTGTGGCAATTCGTTTAGAGTATGCATGACCGGGAAGGACTGCGAAGGTCAGGGGAATATCCAAGTTCAGAAACTTTTTCACCACATCGTTGATGTTATAACCCATATCATCAATAATGATACAAATCTTCCCGGCATAGGTTGACATATCCGGTGTTAAGATGATTTCTGAGAATACAGTCTCACCGAAAACAATTTCAATAATTATATCACCGGAGTTCTTACCTATTCTTACTTTACCAATCTCTAATCCATTATTTTTAAGAATAGTAGTAGACCTGCTAATAATTTCTTCAACCCTGTTTTTCCTTGAATAGAGGAATTCGTATGCGTTTCTTCTCTTCAACCCGATTTTTCTTACAAAAGATAATCCTGTCCCTTTCTCTAACAGCTTTTCTTCGATAACATAAACCAAAAGATTTTCAGCCGGAGTACTCTTTTTCTTAAAATAATCCCATTGATCCTTATATGTAAACAACAGTACAGCCAACAGGACAATACCAAAAACAACAAACAGAAATGATAAGTTTCGATGTCTAGTATATCGTTTCATTAAAATCTCTGCAACTCCACATGATAGTGTTCAATTGTTTCCCTCCAAGGGAGACACTTCGGGTCAAAGGGAAAACTCAAACACGTGCTCCAACGGAGTCCCTCTGGGAAATGCTTAGCCTTATCTTCTGTAAACATTTTTAAGATACGCAGGACTGTTTTGAACTGTTATCTAATTGGATTTTTTCTGGTTAAGAGTGATAATAGGCATCAAGGCAGAGTGATACCAAACTGAAACAGATGAGGAATATCGATCTGGTGGGAGCTGATTTCCAGACCATAACTGAGTTGAAAACGACGCCAGTTAATTCCTAACCCAATTCCTACCCCCATGACTTCATTTGATAATTTCGTTCCCAGTGTAAAACGAACAGGATTGTAAAATAATTCCCCGGACATTCTAACCACCCAGCCATGAGCCTTTGAATATTCACCAACTATTGATGTATAAGTGTCATATTTTTTACTGCTCAGTCCGAATAATGGATGAGTCTTAACTGTAATACCAGCTATGATCGAGGTTGGAAGCTCCGGAACCTCATTCTTAAAAGGACTCATCTTCCCAACATTCAGTATGGCTGCTCCCGTGGTTATTTTATTTTTCAGAAATGACCACCCGAAACCAAAGTCAGCAGAAAATCCTGTGGATGAATGGATATACGATTCTATTCGAATCCACCGAAGGGAAGCGCCCAGATATGCACGGTTCAGCTTCTTACCCCAGGTACCTTCCAACGTTGTCCCTGATGCTGAAAATAGGGAAAGATAGTCATCTGTGGGTGTTGTCGTTCTCAACTCAAGGTTGGAAAGAGATATTTGACGGAGTCCAATCCCCAATGTCCCTCCAAAGGCGGGGTTTGTGACCAATAGTGACATCCCTTTCGTATCCGCCAACCAGACATTATATCCGAAGAAAACAGTAGACGCGGATGGATAATCTACAATCAAAGCCGGGTTGCCATGATAAAGAGATGGGTCTCCCATAATAGAAGGATTTAACCCACCCAGCGCAAGTTCTCTTGGGTACATTGGCACGGTAAGAAATGAGGTGCCAATTGCGCCTACATGATAAAATAACTGTGTAGTAATCAGTAAAATCTTGAAAAATTTATATAACATACTTATTAAAAGGTAAAGACATACGTAAAAATATGAGATAGTCCTTCGCCAGCCCTCCCAAGTCGGAGTGCATAATCAACATAAGTGTCATCTCGTTTCAGAAGAGAATAATTGATTCCTCCGCCTACGGCCGGTAGGAAATTATCAATACCCGCCCTGATAGCGACCTCTTTCATAATTTGATATTCACCCCCTGCACGGAGACGTTGAGAAATCACCACATCTCCATTATAAAAAAAAGTATAATCTCCATTCACCTCAAAAATCCCAGGATGGTATGAAAATCCTAATCGGATTTGCATAGGGAATTTCTCCTCATAAGCCCCGCCCTTCTCCTCATATAACTTTGAAGTGTTCCAGGCATATTTTGCATTGAAATCCTGCAATACAATGCCTAAATCTAATTTCTCGAATCTGTGAATTAGCAATCCAACATCAATTCCAGTCCCCTTACCCGTTATTGTTTTTCCTGCCACCAGAGTATGATATAGGACTTTGACATTAATCCCGATGGATATTCCCGGGATCAGTTCGTTGGCAAAACTGATATAGGCGGCATATTCTGAGGTAGACAACGTTTTTGTGTGTTGACCCGAGCCATCCCGACCATCGATATTGTCCACACCCGCTCCAATCAAAGCCAATCCAACTCCAGCAGAGGGGGGCAAATGGGTAGCAAACGATGACGAAACAAAAAATCGATCCATGGGGAGAAAGTGGTGCAGTACCGTCACGCGACGTTTTACTATGAATGCCAGAGAAGCAGGGTTGTTGTTTGCCGCGAACCCATTATCAATCGCCGCAGTTAGACCACCTCCCATAGCCAATGACCGGGCTGTAGTACCTATCCGTAAAAACCCTCCGGCATATCCGCCGATATCCGCAGCGGACACAACAGAACAGAGCAATACTAGTCTGACAACAAGTTCTTTCACCACTCTACCCCTCACCAGCTACTTTACAACCATCAACTTTATCCAATGATCATCATCGTCATACAGCACATTACAAAAATAGACACCATTTGCCACCAGACTTCCCCCGCTATCCTTTCCATCCCATTTGAGAGTACCGTTGCCACTTCCTAACCTGTGATCAATGATACGAACCTCTTCCATAGCAAAATTGTAAATGGAAACCTTAATCAAGTTTGATTTTCTTAACCTTTTTAATCCGGTCGTGGGAATATGAAATCTGACGTATCCATCTCCATCCAACAGATTATGAACCCTGGGTGAAAATGGATTGGGATATGCATAAATCTTTTTGGGGCTTATGTTGGTTCGGTATATCGTCCAGATAGATTCATTACTTCCCGGATCCGGCGTTCTGGCAAGTCCATCCCCCGTCCCCACCCAAAGTGTCTCGTCCCAGTAAGATCTTTTGTCATGCACAACAGCAAACACATTGTTGTCTAAAATTTGATCGTTGTTTGCTGCATCAATGGCTGGACGGTATAGAGCAAAATTGATTCCATCTTCTGATCTCCAAAGGCCATTTTCTGTCGCAATATAAACGAGATTACCGGTAGAGAAAATATTGTATCCCCTTTCATTCTGCAGAATTGGTACCGACAACCACGTTAACCCATCGTCCGGAGTATAACTGATACCATGGACTTCACCGGGTTGGTCGGCCCTGAGTGTAACCGCCCAAATGATCCTCTTTCCGTTAACCACCTGTTTTGCCATTCCCACAACCCAGTTTCCTGTAATCCCATTCAATGGATAAGTATAATGTTGCCAATCGATACAGCCGGAATCATCCAGGATACCCCGATTAATCCCGTTGGCAGTGCCAACCCAAACCGTGTCTCCATAAGCCAAAACAGAAAAGCCTTTATGATTGTGATTTCCCTGAGGTGGATCCCTTGGGTTCAATTGGTAATTTTCAATTTCATCCCCGCAGTTCATTTCGCTCATTTCATCCATGGGGAGAGGCACCCGTTCCCACTCAGATTCACTTACGCTCCGATTCAGGCGACGGAGTCCTCCAGCCCAATTGACTATCCAATAATAATTATTACTAATGGCAATATCAAAGGTGACGTTCTGCTGCGGGACAGTAACAGGTAATGCTTTCAGTGTATCACCCCCCCAAACTAAAGAACTATCCCCGGAACTATCTACCGGTTGACTGAAGTACATCCAGTTCACTCCAGTCGTATCCTGGCTGTTTGTAGATAGTGAAAGACCTCCACCGGTGGTAACTCCCTTTACACTGGTCGCAATCGCCACAAGAACAGTATCACTACTTCCAACACCAATGGCAGAAACTCCACCTTCCGGTAAAAACAACGACTCCACATGATGTTTAAGGCTTGTCGATGAATAAAATGTGCGTGAAGTCGTACTATCCCGTAAGATAGTCAAACCCCGTCCCGTTCCCAACCATACAAATTTGTCATTCTGTGTACGGATTTCTACGATGACATTACTCTGAAGCCCAGATATAGTGGAATCCCCTAAAGCTGTCTCCTTCAATGACAAGGTTTTGGGAACGAAGTTTTGTCCGTTAACCCAACCAAACAGAATAAGTGAAACAACCAATGTTCTCATTGCACAATTACCGTATGTTCAACCGGAATACTATATGCATAACTCAAATCCTGGGCATAAAAAGTCCACACATAAGTTCCTACAAGCGTATTGGGAAATAACAACAAAATGTATGAGAATATTCCATCTCCAGCAACGGAATCACCGCTTGTTAATCTAATGAGATCTGATTGATATAGGATTTCATCTCCGCCGTCATCATACAGAAAAATTAGGTTACCGTTATTGGCATAAGTGCCGTTGGGCTTCAACGATTTATATGCTGTCCAGCGAATGTCTTCCACACCGTTAGCATCAGTAACCGTCACTTTGAGTGTGTCCAAATCATAACCGGAGGCTGGGAGGAATAAAGTATCGGGAGCATCTATGGATACTATCTGTGGGATGATGTTTCCCAGGCTCAGTGAATCTGATAAACTGTATGAAGAATCGTTTTTATACTGTGCTATAATTTTTAGGTATACAGTACCTGTATCTTCATATACAAGGCTATTCGTTGAATCCAAATCGATAATATCAATTTTCCGGGAATATGTATCGTCACCTTTTAAAATATCGCCAAAATCACCATTATCATTCAGAAACATTGAGTCAGGTGTGCTATACTCAAAACCGTTTTTCCCATACCATACCCATGTTACAAAATCCAATCCAACTCCATTAAATGGGTCTTTGAGTCTCGCCGCTACAAAGATACGCTGATCTTCCTGCAGATAGGTGAATTGAATATTTTCGATGGGGTCTGTCTCATCAACAGATTGAATCGGTGGTTCGCAAGAAAGGACGAACAGCCCAAGAAAAAAAAGAGGAAAAACCTTTTGTGTGCGAATCATTTGGTCGAGAATATAGAAGTGTTGTCTTCTCATATCAATCATTTCCTCCGCACGATTTTCAACAGTCAATGACCATCGATCTTTAATATTGGCTTTAAACAATGTTATACCCTTGGAACTGTGATTCCGTCTGAAATTTTATTTTTTTCTATAGCTAGGTAACAACACTTAAAAAAATACATTCAGACGGAACCCTGTCTCTAATGTTGTATTTTCTTTCCACCCGATATAACGATTATATTCTTTTGAAAACGAATAAGTAATTCTCGGCTCAATTGCTATTTGTTTTGTTAAAAAATAATCTACTCCAATACCAATAGTGATTGTATTGGAAGAGATTTTATTTAAATCGTATATATCTGAATCAATATACTTTTTAGTATTAAAAAAATATTTTGTGAAACTAATCAAAGAAAAAGGCGCTAATTTATTTTGTGTAAAATAGTATCGTATTTCCGGAGAAAGTTCATTAATTATAATTACGTCCTTTGAATCTGAGGGATAACTTTCAGGGTAATCATACTGATCGATTCTATAAATATATTTTATGCCGATTGCTATTGAGGGCAGAATGAAATAAGATATTCCAGGACTTATAGAAAATTTAGTAACTACAGATTTTGATTGTTTTGTATCGATCTTTTTATAACTCATTTCGCCTGAAATAGATATTGTACCTTTATTTATAAATGATTCAGCAACGGTTAGAGTCGGAATAGTTATCAGCAAAACAATAATGTCACTTAATTTCCTGAAGTAATTCATGTCTTTTCTCCTATTTATAATTTTTAATTTGAATTTTGCCTAAACCAAAAATATGATACAACAGCAAGGTTCCAACGATCTCCAGACTTTCAGCGCTGCATTTGTCAGGAGTGTCTTCTGTTGTATGCCAATAATTGATGGTTGCATTCGGATAATCAAAATCAATGATAACAACCGCAGGAATCCCACCTTCCTCAAAGAGAATAACATGATCATCCTCAATTGTATGCTTCACTACATTTTGAAATGATGCCAACCCCAAATCCTCTGCTTCCTGCCACAACTGATTCACCAGATGGGGAGCTTGCATAACAGAATAACCTTCTTTGGGTATTTCCAAATCTGCATCCCCCACCATATCAATCAGAATGCAGTATTCGGGAAACTCGGTGGGAATATTTTTTGCAATGTACCGGGAGCCGATAAAAAAATTCCTCAAATCTCCCCTCTTACCCAAATCTTCGCCATCCAAAAAAACAAGGTCCACGCCAACATTGGGATGGATTTGTGATAAATGGTGAGCCAACTCAAGCAGAACAGCCACACCACTGGCTCCATCATTAGCCCCGAGGATCGGTTGTTTTCTCTTTTTCCGATCTCTATCCCGATCAGCCCAGGGCCTTGTGTCCCAGTGGGCAGCTATCCAAATTCGCTTTTTCATCGCAGGGTTGAATTGGGCAATGACATTGGTCAACGTCAGCATCTCTCCTGAATAAGGATCAATGTGTATAAACTGTTGTTGGATAACGCTATCTGCCAGAGGGACAACTGTTTTCAATATGAATTGAAGCCCTTGCCGGTGCCCACTCGACCCTGGATTTCTTGGACCCAATTCACATTGCTGTTCCAAAAAATTAAAGGCTCTTTCGGAATTGAACACGGGGATATCCTGAGCTAACAGCAGGACAGGGAAAAAGATGGTGATGAAATGTGAAACATGAAAAATGAAACGTGATACGTGAAACGTGATGAATGAAACGTGAGGCGTGAGGCAAGGGATGTGGAATAGCATACGCGATGTGGGATGCATCTTCATGGAAGATGAATGTTTTCGAGAAGTTCCTGTTTGTTTGTAAAATATTTCTCTTCAGGTTCCCCTATCCTATAAGACCGCTGTTGTGGTACTATTGTTAATAGTAAACGTACAATCTGTGTTAAAAAACGTATTCTGTGTTCTGCGACTGGTTCTCCCAAGACATGTCGACCTTTGAAATACCAATCACGAGCCTCTCTTGCCGATCCTAAAGAATACTCATAGAAACGAGCCCTGTCCCTACCAGTACCACGAGAGTATCCCTCAGCCAGGTTTGCACTTATAGAACCCAAGGATCTATACAATTAACCCAAAGTGCGCTTATCACTCATTATCTTAGTAACATCGTACCATCCCAGATCAGAAAGAAAAAGAGATAGACGATATGCTTCCATGTTCCACAACGAATCATTCCTAATCTCAACCGGAACGGACTTTACCCACTCGTCATAATCCATTTTCATTCCTCCTTCTACATTCACCTTTCATTCATCACGCCTCACGTTTTACGTTTCACGCTTTATCCTTGAATTGCAATATTGACCTCAAAACCAAAATCTCTGTCAATCTTTTTTCCGATTACCTTGGATTCGCTTTCACGGTATTCATACCATATTCCACCTGTAACTCGCCGAGTGAAGGAATAGGATATCCGAGGAGAAATTTTCCAACTTTTCTGCTCACCGGTGGTTGTGAGTTTTACCCCTTCTTTATTTCTTTCTTTGGTTTTGGAATCGGAAAAGTCCAGGGAGAGTGTAAAATTGATCGTGTTTTCAAGGTTAAAATCTCTAAAGAAGACTATGGGGATTCTCAAGCCGCCACGATGCGTATAGTTTGTGCTTGCTGTAAATGTACGATCTTTTTTTAATCGAGTACTGTTGATCCCGCCGAACCTGTTATCCACACTATTCACAATAGAATATCGAGTAGACAGTGAGATATTTTTTACCAGGGTCATAGAAAATCCCGCTAAGGGTGAATAGGAAGAAGTATATTTAGAAGATTGTATTGAATTATTTTGCCAGGATCGAGATTCTTTACCCACAAACGCATGTTCAAAGGTAGCAGACTTTGACAACAAATTAATGAGTGGCCACTTTTCTACACCTGTGATTCTCACATTCCACCCTGCAATTGGGAATCCTTTGTCTCCTTTCACCCCCTTTGGGAAATAGTCACGGGTCTCTGATTTTGTCTGGATATTATTACCATCGATTGAAAGTGAGCGATTATTTGAAAAGTTAAAATTTGTGCTAACCTGTTTAATGAGTTTGAGACCTGATCTGATAGAAAAATCATACTGAAAATTCTTTGAACCGCGGTTCACTCCTGCGTCTTCACTATGATCCAAACCTAATTCATCGCTAAACCCAAAACGATAGGTAAGATCAGGACTTCCAAGAACCTGATAAGCATTTTGTGACTGATTCTCAGAGTATGTAATATTGATGGGGTTTACGCGACTAACTGCTGCATAAATTCCCTTTAAAATGGTTTTAATTCCCTCATTAGGTGGTTTTTTCTTCTTCTTTTCCTGCTCATCGGGGACACGGGTCTTACCGCGCCTTCGTGTTGATCGGCTTTTCCTGGGGGGAGTATAAACTGTCTCAATAATGGATTTTAGTGTTAACGTGATGGACGATGAAAATCTTCGCTGGGACTGTATGGTTGCTCCTTCCTGAGTACTATCTTTTGGCTTAGACCACCGATAATTTGAACTATAATTCAGCGACGGTTTTAACCAGGATAAGATTGTAGGATTAAAGGTTGTAGTCAGATTCTCCGTCACACCCGATACAACACCAGGCTTCAAGTTTTTCACCGCATCCAGATGCCTGGCACGAAACTGATTCATATCACTCTTGATATTTTTGTTGTAATTGGTTTTCAGGTTTTCCAAAATAGTATAATTGACTTTGAAATTCCTGGAGAGTCCCATGTTATAAATTTCTTTGTAATCACCAACGCGCGGAGTTGTTTCGGTGATTGTTTCACTCACATTTGCTGACAAATCAATTGAGGAAGGTGTATAATAAAGATGCGTTTTCCCCACCTTTTCACCCAACCAGGGGATACTTTTCAGGAATTTCAAAGGTGAGACATAGTTATCCCTGCCGAAAGGGAGGTTGTAACTGGTACCGCCGGTGTAATTCCTCGTGAATCTACGAGCCGTCTGTTCATTTGATTCCAATCCACGACTGCCGGAAAAATTTAATTTAATCCTATCAATAGAATAACGTGTATACCAATGGTCAGATTTCGTAGATTTAGATAAAGAAGTAGTTAACGACATTTGTTTACTCGTTGTAAGCATCTTCTCCAAGACTGAGTCTGGTATTGCATCCTCGTTCAATCTGATATCCGACCCGGGGATATACTTGGGTGTAGTTACATTATTTGTAAATCCCATACTCAGTGGCAACTTTAATCCCCACTGCTGAGGAAACAGCTTATCAATACTGATTCGACTATCTATCCGAAACTTTTCGGATGTCCTGCCTGATCCCAACCGCTTTTGGAGTACATGGAAATCTGCATCTTTACGATTGTAGCTCACTGTCACATTCCCCACATCCGCAAATTGAAGTTTTGATTGGACGCGGAAAGCAGTACCCACATCTTTTCTGACACCGGATAGACGAAGTTCATCTATCCACACTTCCCCGCTGATAGAAGAGTCCGGGTGTGTGTTTTTCACCCCGACAATAAAATATTGCAATCTGGAAAGTGAGGGGGCTCCTTGGATGTAATATCGTTTTAATGTATCTACACCACCTTCAGAAGTGATTATGTATTCTTTTGTGTTATCAGATGCGGTGAATATGTGATTGGGTGGTAATTCAATTTTTTCAGGGTTCAGGACTTTTATTTCTGTAAGAAAATCCAAATCAATTTCTATAAAGTTTCTCTTCAGTTTTGAATCCCACCCTCTATACACCGGTTGACGAAGTTCATAGTAATCATCGGCTCGACCAAACCTGATAAAAAATTCCACATCAGAAGAGTCGCTCCAGATATGAGGCGTTAGTCCCTCTTTATTCTTTCCGTATGTGAATAATTTCAATTTTTTATAGGTAAGATAGCTTTGCGCTTGTTCTCCTCGAAGTTCAAATAGGTTCTTCTGAGCAGCACCTTCCTCTCCCGGTCCCAAATCAGTAAACTTTAAAACGAGGGACTGCTCTTTTAAACGAACCTCATTCAATCGATCGTATTCTCCCTGAACTCCAATTTCCTCCACACTCTGAGCATATTCCAAGTTATCGTCCGTATTCACCACAGTAATGGCAAAAACCGAATCATCAACAACGTAATCTTCCGCTAAATTTGCTCTTACTCCTAACTCCTGCCATTCATTACCCACCATTTCTAATTTAGCTATCCAGACTTCCGCGCTGTCTTCGATTCCGCTTACAACCAACCTCATGAACTTGATAGTGTCCCAGGTAATGTCACCCCCATCACGTGCTTTTTGGAACGCCGCCAAGGGAATTCGATACAGTCGCCACCCTGTTTCCGTCAATCCACCCTGGTAATTGAACCAATCATCACTCGTTTCGCTTAGATCAAATGTAAAAGTAAGATAATCGTCTCGTACATCAAATGTCCCATTTCGATTGATGTCTTCCGTATCAGGATATAAGGCGCCTTCCAGGGGGTTTAATCCTGCCGGCGGATATCCATTTCTTTCGGTACCGTTTAAAAAGCGGTATTTCCTGGGTCGTTCAACATCATTTTGATTAAAATACCAGTTATCTTCATTAGGATCATCAGGATTAACATCATTTCCAGTATATTTAATAGAATCGGGAGCATTTTCGTAGGTAAATCCATTTGGCAAACATCCACCATAGCCATCTTCATAATCATTTTCACAGCCGTCCAACCCAATATCCTCTTCCTCCTCTAAAAGCGTGTTGCCGATAAAAAGACCCGATTCCGGTTTATCTTCCGTATCGAATATGTTATTGTTATTTTGATCCTCACTTATGAATCCCAAATCGACCGTTATTTCCCCTTCATCACCTAACAGCCATATTTCAAAGAACTTGCTACCTGTTTGATTGTAATCGCTTGTATAAAAACTCGTGGTAATTCCTGCCCAGGATGAATCTCGAAGTACTCCATCACGACGTTTATAATTAAGTCGGAGAATATCCGTCAATTCATTGCCCGCACGAATTCCTGTGTCCAAGTTGGGCCAAATATCTCTTGTCCTGTATTGCGTAAATGGATTGTACCAAAAAAACTGAGCACGATGCGTCGGGTCCATACCGACCGGCACTGAGGATCGGTTCCAGAAACGCTGGTTAATCGACGGACTGGTTGTCCTTTTGGCTCCCTCAAAGTCATCAATGTAAGCCACGCCATTGCGATCCCCAGTAGATTCATTATTAATAGGATTGGGATTGGGTAGCACTTGAGCGTATTCTCCTTCAATCGTAAAAAGGGAAGGTTTTGTAGTCTCTATCAGCGGCAGTTTATCAATTGCCTGAGTTAATAAGTTTATTTCTGATTCATACCTGCCATTTATATCCCATATAAAGTTTTTTGTGGGCTCATAACCAACTTCTATTTTCTCGTTGATGACAGATTGATTGTAAAAAAGAGCCGTCATCCCAATAAAGGACTTCTTTCCAAGGTCCATTTGAGCCCGCGCACCAACAATAGTTTTTTTATCAAAAGAAACCAATTCATGTTTTTCATACAATATTTCAAGATCAGCAGACGGATCGTTAATGGCATCCGCTAAAAATGTGAGGGTGCCTGAAAAATAATCAATAACATAGTCTTTATCCTTTTGAAGCAAAACGTTGTTCAATCTGACCTCTTCACTCCCTTCCACCAGCATAAATCCACCCAGATTGATTGTGGAACTTGTGTTTGTATATGTCACTCTGATGTCAAATTTTGACTCGTTGCGTATCTGTTGATCAACAGTCCCCCGATACATGAGTGCGGAATCGGGAAGGATTTTCTTTAATGCTGTATTTAGATTCCCTTCCCCCCTATAAAGTGGGTCATCAGGTGTTGGTTTGTCCATCACATAGACCAACGAATCCATCTCAAAGGGATGGAGCATGGGGAAGATCAGCTCTCCGCTAATAAGACTAAGGATGTTGGGATTGCCAAGGTCCATAAGGTCATCCGGATTTAAAGCGCCATTTTCATCAAAATTATCCAACCCAAATAAGTTGAGAAACGTGTTTCCGTCTTCATCATAAATATCATCCCCTAAAACCCCATTTTTATAAATAATCTCCAAGGTAAATCCCTCTTTATTAATATTTGACGTCCCTAAATAGTAGACATTTTTAAATGCTAAGGGCCATGTGGGGTGAGAGGGTCTTGGATCATCAGGTTTTATAAGTTTCAGGTGAATGGTGTCACCTTCTTCTATGTCAAAAGTAAGTTCACCCACATTTTTTATGATTTTTGTGGTATCTTGCTCTACTACCTTACGTTCGGACAGTTGGTAAGAGACAGCGATTTTTTCAATTTGTGCCGGTGTGGTAAGACGTATGAATCCTAAATCTTCGCTGACAAAATAATCCACATTCCGGACCAATCTCCGGAAGAAGCCATTATTCGTTGTATCTGCATTTTCCGGGTTTCTGTCCTTCCACCTGCCATTTTTGAAAACGGGGTCTACATATGTCAAACCATAAAATGTCCCCGAACCTGCGGCAGCGCCCACTCCTTTAAACACTTCTATTTCTGATACAACGACATTTCCCAATAGATGTCTCCCCAATTCGTCAAGAGGGTAAAAACTAGGCATACCTAATAGTGCATCCGGATTCTGACTATGAAATTGGACAATCCCATCATTATCCAATACCGATCCTCCATCGCGAAACACCTGATCTATAAAGAAATATTGGTTCTTTCGGTACCTGTAGTCAAGAATCGCTTGACCTTGAGATTCCGTTCCTCCCTTAAATTTCTTTTTTTCTTTCCTTGTCTGCTCAATGGACATAATGGAAGTGATGTCCACCGGTCCTAATTTCATGATGGACTTGATTCCAAATAACCCTTTACTATTACCGGAAAAGCTGACAAACTGGGTGGAAGGGAGAGAAAGGGAGATATTCCCCGCTTCAATTTTTTGAATAATTTCATCCTCCTTTCCGAAGTAGTGAATTCGAATATTGTTCTCCCAGTCAAAATCCCGCTCACTGTCCCAGTCCAGAAATACGGAAACCCTGTCACCAATTTTACCTTCGCTACGTAGTTGTTGACGTTCATCAAATTCAAAATGAGTGGTTTGAGCTTCCCGGAAACTTGATCGTGCCAATTCCTGATCCTGGAAAACCATTTTCCCTGTGATTGTGATATTTCCACTAATATTTAATGATACTCTCCCAGCGCCTGTGTCCAGACCAAAGACCTCTATCTTCTGTCCTCGTTGCTTCTTCTTCTCTTTACTTTCTCTCTTCATAACCTCGTAAAAATTGGCATAACGATTTTGAGTAATCCGCTGTTGAAAATACCAATCCATGGGAGCAGCAAATGGAATCTTAAAAAGCAATCCCTCGTGTGCTTCATAAATGACAATCACAGACCAATCGTATGAAACTTCAGCCCATCTTTCAAATCCATCATAACGAACATCAAAGACACCCCGCAGTGAGGAAACAGAATCCATTCCAAATAGAGGTTGAGGAATCTGATCAAATGGATTCACGATCCATTCTGAGGTATGAGTATAGAGATTAGAATGTAATGGGGCGGAGACATAACCGTCTGAGGCAGTCACAAGATCATTGGAGTCAGGGCGCAGACCATCGCCCTGTTCTTGAGCCCATAAAAATGCCCATAGAAACAGACTGATAAAAACTGCTCCTGCACTTCTTCTTTTTCGGCGCAGAACATCCGTAAAAGAAGGTATTCGTTTCTTCTTCTGCACTAAGTACCGTCTGGTTTTGATCCCTGGTTAATTCCAAGAAATCATACAGGTAGCAGTTAGTCTATATTAGTTCCTATTACCAGGAATTTTAGAAAATATTAATGAATCTGTGGGTGATTCAAAATTAGAGATAATTTTATCAGGAAAACATTGAATTAAATTCGACATAGCTTTACTTCGATGACTTATTTGATTTTTTTCCTCTTCAGTAAGTTGTGCAAATGTTTTACCTAATTCCGGTAGATAAAAGATAGGATCATAACCAAATCCCTTAGACCCGCGCGGTGCTTCTGAAATATACCCTTCTACGATACCTTCGCAAGAGAGTTCCGTTTTTCCATCAATGAAACATGCAACCGTTCTAAATCTTGCTGTTCGTTTGTCAGCAGAAACCCCCTCCAAATTTTCCAGCAACTTATTTACATTATCCTCATAAGAACATCCTTCACCGGCATATCTTGCCGAATAAATACCAGGTGCTCCATTTAGAGCATCAACCTCGAGTCCAGTGTCGTCAGCAATTGTTGATATACCTGTCAACGAAAACACGGTACGAGCCTTGATAAATGCATTTTCCCTCAATGTATTGCCCACCTCTTCTATTTCCGGAATAGTATTTCCTTTATCCCATTCATCGAGGGATAGACTTTCCATCCCATTCAATTCAAGAATCTGTTTCAACTCTCTAACTTTATTTTTATTTCGAGTAGCTATCAATACTTTCAATTTATCAATTCCTGGTTAATCTCTCACTTTACCACAAAAGGTGACGGCAAACATAGACATTCTTGAAAAGGCTGTCAAGTGAAATCTACATATCATTTCACGAAGAGAAATTGACTTATTTAGCGGTTGTTTTTCCACGAGAACGCCATTAATTTCGGCACGCTTCAAGCTCGGTAGCTCCCCAACTTTGTCGGGACAGGCAGTCTCCTCCTTCCTGCCCGAATGATTAAGGCAGGCGGGCGCTACCGAATAAAGTAGGGAGGCAATCGGTTATTTGATATGGCTCGGTAGCTCAGTCGGTAGAGCAGAGGACTGAAAATCCTTGTGTCGCTGGTTCGATTCCGGCCCGAGCCACACTTTAATCTCCATGTATATCAACAAGATACATGTGTTTTTCTTTAATTCCTAAATTATACAAAATACCCCTAAAAAGGACAAATTTGGACACTCTGGGACATTCATGGTCTCTAAACGGTCACTAAATACATACCTGCATCTTGGGGTCAACTTTTTAAGAAAGCTTTCAAAGCCAACTTCAAACAGGACATTGGCACTATAATCCCGACAGACCGTTGCAGCTGTAGGTGCACCACGGCCATCAAAAGTATCTTCAGAGCATTCATTGTAAATTGTACTGAAATCCAGCGACAACAATTCAACGTCTCCATTTAAGTAGTTACGCAGATTGTAAACATCCCCTGTGGTTTTTTTACTGATGCTGCCATATTGTAATCGTTTTCCGCTTCGGACATCACTGGCGCGATATTTCATTAAGTTTACCAGTTCTCCGATGGAGAGATCTTTGCCTCTGTTTTGAGCATTATTGTATGCCAGGAAGGCCCTCGAAATAATGTCCTGTGCCAAATCATCATCGTGCTTAGCAATATGGTTGGCCTGTGCCAGTAGTGGCGGTACCATTGATTGGAACATGACTCCTCCTCCGAACGTTCGTTTGTATTGTTCTTATTTCATTTTTCAGAGAAGCAATGTGAAAATATATGATAAAGTGGTTATACACTGATACCAGCGTATGCAATCACCAAACTAGACGGCTTCCTGTATCTAATTCCAGATACCTTAACACTCGTCTATTAAATGACCGTAATTAGAGGTTTGTTGTATCTGTTTATATTACGGGCAGTTAGTGCTATTTTAAGTCAATTCACAAAATTTATATATTGGGACAGTGATTTCGGTCGTTATCATTTTGTTTACGTAGGTCTACATTCTTTCATGAAATTACGTTTTAGATTCGTCATCATGGAGATATTGTTACTTATTGTTAATCCGATTATTTGGAGCTGGGCGCTCAAACCAAAGCAGGTCGAAAAGATAAAAACGATTCAAACATCAGTCTTAGTATAGGATATACTTATCATGAATAACACTTCAGATCATAGAAAAAAGAAACGAAGGATCTCTAAACGCAGACGGAAACAGGATTCAGTTAATGAAGAGCGAAGAAGTGGGAAAGATAGACGCTCTGAGATAGACCGTAGGGAAGAATGATAACTCATATTTATTGAAATTAAATGGGCAGCGCTTTCGGTCGTTGTCATTTTGTTTTGGCTTTTAGGTGAATTGCGGGAAAGTTATAATAAAGAAGCAAATGGCAAGAGCGAAGAAGAAATACTATGTATACGCAATTGAAT
>JADFPG010000079.1 GCA_022562455.1 Fidelibacterota bacterium
GAATATTTGTTTTACCTTGGATTTATACAAGCTCACTTAGGCTGGACTGAAGAAGCAATTCAGACACTCACAAAGTATAAAATGAAAGAAAAAGACAGAGGGCTGATCAGTACAACATCGGGGCTGTTAGCTGATATTTACCATAACGAGAGGATGTTGTTTGATGCTGTTTCGGAGATTTCCAAAGCTCTGGTGATTGAACCTGATTGTTCTTTGATCCAAAAGAAAGCTGAAGAAATTCTGGATGATCTTAATCACTATTATTCAGTAATAGCAGTATTTTTGATTGGTTTACTCATGATGAATACAATGAATGGAGGGCTGTATGTCAAATACCCAGAATGATATTGTTGAACAAAACCTAATTTGCATAATCGCGGATGCCCCGCAACAAATTTTACGCATTGCAAAAAAGAAGGAAAATCCAGAGCAAAAGAGTTTAGACGAACTAAAAAATGATCAGTGGAGACACAGAAGGCTTAGTCAGGCTTGGGTGAAGTATCTTGGCCGTAGTCTGGAGAAATTCTACCAGGGAAATCTACAATAAGAATATATACGCTTTTCCAAGCCAATTTGACTTAAAAAAGAAACTTGGTATTAAACAAAGCGAATTCTTATTTGATGTTTCTGTAGGTCTATACAAGTCATTTGAATCAAAAAAGTTTGAAGGTTCAAAAAAAGTATTACCTATTCATTTTCAAGCACACTCAATTTGGCAAATTGAATCTGAGTTTGCTGAAAATACCAGAGAAATAGCGATAGATTTTTCAAAACTACTTGCGGGAAACGCAGACTATGCTCTGATGGTTGCACCAAGCGGAAAAGAAGAGACAGACTACTATATGAAAGAGATTAAAAATATGTTAGAGTGGAATGATACATTGAGTGGCAAAATTCTCTATTTCTTGATACTGCCACACCCCAGAGACTGGGTTAATAAAGAAGGTAAATGGAATAATGGAGGTAAGTGGTACCTCTACAAATGGAAAAAGAATAAATGGGAAAAAGTGCCGGAAGGTAAGGGTTATTGGAAATTGAAAAGGTAATGGCCTACCGTCTCTCTAAATCCAAATACCTCTCCGGACTCCAATGCCACAAACGGCTGTGGCTTGAAATCCACAAACCTGAATTAGCGCCTCCACCACCTCCAGGACAACAACGAATCTTTGATCAGGGAACCCGGGTTGGAGAATTAGCACGTGAACAATTTCCAAATGGTGTGCTGATTGAGGCGGATTATCTGAATATCCCTGACGCCATACAACAAACTACTGTTGCGATAAATAATGGTTCTGAGGTCGTTTTCGAAGGCTGTTTTGTTCATGACAATGTTCTTGTGAGACCTGATATCATACAACAAAATGCGATGGGGGAATGGAATCTGATTGAGGTGAAATCATCCACCAGCGTCAAAGAAGAAAATATTCATGATGTGGCTGTACAAGCTTGGGTGCTCCAGGGATCGGAATTGGATATTGGCAGAATGTACCTGATGCACATCAACCGGGAATGTGAGTATCCTGATCTTTCCAATCTCTTCACGACGGAAGATATCACGGAGCCGGTTGAGGCTATATTACCAATTGTTCCTCAGAATCTTTCAGAATACAAGTTCCTGCTTGACAATTCCGAACCAGATATTTCTATCGGACAGCATTGCTATAGTCCATACGATTGTCCATTTGTTGGCTACTGCTGGAAAGATGTACCGGAACATTCAATCTTTAATATCCCGAGATTGAGATGGTCGGTAAAAGAACGATTAATAGAAGAAAACCACCTTTCCATTGAACAACTGCCTGTTGGAATCCCGCTTAACAACAAACAAAAGGAATACGTAGAAAGTCTGGAGCAAAAAAAACCAATCGTTGACTGGGATGGCATCCGTGACGAATTGGATAAACTTGACTACCCGCTCTATTTCTTGGATTTTGAGACCGATAATCCCGCCGTTCCCATGTTTGACGGGATGCATCCTTATGAACAATTTCCGTTTCAGTATAGCTGTCATATTTTGAATCAGAATGGAAACCTCGAACACAAAGAATATTTGCACGAATCAGATAGTGACCCCAGGAAATCACTTGTTGAGTCACTGGTGGAAGCGATTGGAAATAAGGGATCTGTTATCGCTTACAATGCAGGATTTGAAAAAGGTGTTTTAAACAAACTGACACAATGGTTCCCGGAGTATTCGGAGCAATTGCAGTTAATCATTGAGCGCCTATGGGATCAACTGGTTATTTTCCGGAATTACTACACCGACTATAGATTCAAGGGATCGAATAGTCTCAAGAGTGTTCTGCCGGTGATTGTACCCTCCATGAGTTATGAGAATCTGGACGTGAAGGATGGCGCTGAATCACAGGTAGCCTGGAATGTAATGATTCGACTGCCGGACGGTGGTGAAAAGAGTAAATTAATTGAGGCATTGGAAGAATATTGTGGACAGGATACATTGGGGATGGTGGAGATACAAAAGATATTAAACAAATCTGTAAAATCAAGGAGCACAATAAAATGAATAAAATTGTCTATGATGAAGCGTGTAGATTTCTTGATGATTTTCAAAAACTACCAACCGTGATTTCTTTTTGTGATAATAACGTTGACTTTGAAAAGCAATTCAAAGCTGCTTTTGGTTCAGATGAAGCAAGAGGGGCATCTAATGTGATTTATATATGGACAACGGAAAAACCTATAAAAAGAGTTCGAGGCGAAAGTCAGGTTCTTTATATCGGAAAAACAACGCAATCTCTATATAGACGGCATTATGGTTATTATTCAGTTGAGGCCAATAACTGGAACTGGAAAAGATATAAGCATATACTAAAGCGTTACGGTAACATTCATTTCTATTATAAAACCTTTGATAAAGATTTATTGAAATTAGAGAAGGATCTAATTTGGTCATATTTTACTCACCATTTAGAATATCCACCAATCAATTTCAGGAATTAAATCGCCCTAGTGAGATAGTTTGTAATCCAGTTTGTAATTTTTAGTCTAAAGTGAGACTCTGTACTTATCCAGAATGGGGAAATCAAATGTTATTGGCAATGTTCTTTATCCATTGAGTGACATTAGATAATATAATAATTGAATAACGACCCAATCTGACTCTTTACGTATGTAACTTGGAGTAAAAAGGAGTCAGATATTTCAACAAGTAAGCCGTTTTCACGGCGATCATTTCTGCGATCAATTGTCACATTAGCCGGTGGGACTATGCTTCCTGTATCATTTACCAACTCCAGTAGTTTAAAACAGATGAAAATTCGTGATAAAATCACACCCACCATTCACTCTTAGAAAATATCGGTAATTGGAATAGGTTCCGATGGTAACAATGCAATAAAAATACTGGGAAAAGAACTCTTAATGAATTTCAGTCCTCAGACGATTCTCCCCAAATTCAAAAAGGATAATAATGATCTTATGCCTGCCTTCATTGTTACCGGACCTGATGTTTCTTTGACAAAGTCGGCTTTACCCG
Source organism: Fidelibacterota bacterium (assembly GCA_022562455.1). Classification (GTDB taxonomy): domain Bacteria; phylum Fidelibacterota; class Marinisomatia; order Marinisomatales; family SCKK01; genus SCKK01. Next base: position 3,497 of record JADFPG010000079.1, read on the forward strand.
ATACTATAAACCATTGTAAGACTAATGGCTATGTAACAACCGTTATCATCAGGGATGATTCTTATAAAATGCCAAAACTCTCATACGATAAAATGATTGTATAAAATGTGTTTCACAATGTTGCCATTCCTTCATTGTTTTCCCAGCTGGCAGTCGCTCCATTTCTGATTTTTTTTTCACGTCTGGATAATATATTCAATCCCCTTCTGAGTATAATTCAAATGGACGTGAGTGATCTAGCGTATTTATTGAGGGATTCAGGTGAATGGACCATCGGGTGGAATTATGCGATGGGTGAATATGCCGCGAATATTGCGATCCCACATGCCGTTCAATCAGCGATAACCCGTAGGGTCTCCTGTGGAGGAAAACCAAAAAATTCACGACTAAGCGCCTAAAAACAAGGTCAGCTTTTCATTAAATCCATCAATATCTATCGGAGTTAATCTCCCCAGTTTCTTCACAATAATGGACTTATCGATAGTAGCAAATTTCATTCTGAGCAGGGAAGGTTTTGGGAGATTTGCCTGCTCCCACTCTTTGATCAGGTAATCGCCGATCCTTGGTTCTACCTTTAGATTGCTGGTGATAAAGGCAATGACAACATCAGCTTTTGTATTATATTCATCTGGAGAGATGATGAGTCCCGGTCTTTTTTTAATAGTCTTTAAGTCAGTAAACGGGAAAGGAACCAGGATAATATCCCCCTTTTTATAGACCATCGTAAACGGCATCTTCTTCATTATCCCATTCAGAGAAAGAATCCTCCGAAAGCCCCATGATTCCCATTAGTTGTTCGTCTTCAAGCCATTTGACCAGATTACCACGTTTTTTTTGTATATATCCGTCGATCAATTCTTCAACTACACTACTGATGGTTTTCCCTTCCAGGGAAGTGATTACTTTCAGCGCCTTCCTCTTTTGATCATCAATGCGAATACTCATTACCGACATATAACATTTCTCCTTTTTGCTTTATATCCTACATGTAATATAGAAGGTTTTATTGACAGAATCAATTATGATTTGGAGAATAAAAAATTTTAAATCATAACGACCCAATCTGACTCTTTACACCTGTAACTTTAGATAAAAAGGAGTCAGATATTTCAACAAGTAAGCCGTTTTCACGGCGTTCATTTCTGCGATCAATTGCCACATTAGCCGGTGGGATTATGCTTCCTGTATCATTTACCAACTCTGGTAATTTAAAACAGATGAAAATTCGTGATAAAAACGCACCCATCGTTCACTTTAAGAAAATACCGGTAATTGGAATTGGTTCCGATGGTAACAATGCTATAAAAAAACTGGAAAAAGAACACTTAATGAATTTCAGTCCTCAGACGATTCTCCCCAAAGTGAAAAAGGATAATAATGATCTTATGCCTCTGAGGTTGAAGAATCCGCAGACACAATTCTGCTTCTTTATCGTCCGTGGTTATATACTCATGAAGGAGCCTAAAATGAAAAGGCAGAAATCATCATTCCGAAAAACCGTAGCGGTTCAACCGGAGTTGTAAATCTGCGGTTTATAGATAAGTATGCGGTGTTTGAGTCAATATCATATAACGGATGATTTAACATATTTTGTGTCTGAATGGTTTTTCCATTAACCAAAAAGTTATAGTTCGGTAACACCACCCTAAGATGAGACCCCCCGCCTCCTGAAGAATGAAGGTGGGCATGTACAATCAAGTTAAAGGTATAACGCACTTCCGAAGTATGTTGCAACTAAATATCAAAAACTATTACCATTCCGATAACAATAACTACCGTAATCCCTCACTAATGGGTAGAAATGAAAATTCATAAAACCCAATCCCGAAACTTCGGGAAAGGACCAAGAACCAAATATTCTTGGTAATTAGTAAGTTTTGTTCTTTGGTTCTTGGAGTTTGGGACTTGGTTCTTCAATTATGCCCCTGTGACTGAGGCATTACTAAATACCTCTTTCCCCCATTGTATTCTGTACAATTTCTGTGTAATTTTTCACCAAGCAGGGGTGCTGTTCTGAAATAAGTCGGAGCGGCTGAGATTAAACCCTTGAAACCTGATCTGGATAATACCAGCGTAGGGAGGTAACTATGATTAAAAAAGACAACTTCCTCTTCACACTGAAGGGGATTTTTATATTTATTTTCATTTTTAATATTAACTATGCCCAACCTGATAATGTTGTTGTAAGAGGTAAAGTCTTGGATAGTGTAACCGAAAATCCCATATCCAATGCGAATATTTACAGTGATGATATCGGAACAGTGACTGATCATCAGGGGGAATTTTTACTTCGAGTTCCCGTAAATAGTGAAATCACCATATCTGTTATCGGTTATGATATAAAAACAATTCTGGCATCGGATTCCTATATCACTATTTATTTGGAAAAAGCAGTCATAAAGGGTGAGGAAGTAGTGATCCTTGCGAATCGGGCTATTGCAGGTGTGACCCCGGTAGCATTTTCCACACTGACTCAAGAAGAGATATCCATTTACTATACTGTTGAGGATGTGCCAATGATACTTGCTACTGAACCCGGTGTGTATGCCTACAGCGAGAGCGGGAATGGAACTGGCTATTCCTACATCTCAATACGGGGATTCGACCAGAGCCGGATTTCCGTAATGTTGGACAACGTACCTCTTAATGATAATGAAAGCCACCAGGTTTATTGGGTAGATCACGGCGATATCTTATCAGATGCAAAGGATGTTCAAATACAAAGAGGAATCGGAAATAGTCTTTATGGTTCAGCAGCTTTTGGTGGTTCTATCAACATTCAGACGCAGATTGCATCAAATAAACAAGAATTATCAGCTTCGGCTACCGCTGGTTCCTATAATACCACAAAATATCGCCTGAAATTCAATTCCGGTACAACCTTTGGGGAGAACCTAAGCCTGACAGCGCGAATGACACAAATTCAATCCGATGGATATCGTGATTTTCACAAAAGTTTGCAGCGAAGCTTGTTTATTGGTGTTGAGCATCACCGGAATAATATGACCAATCAACTCAGAGCTACTATCGGTTACGAAAATACTGGTCTCCTTTGGGACGGTATTGCCGCATCTGATATCAACGATAGGAAGAAGCGCCGGATAGGTTACAAATCCTACACCGATGATTTTTTACAACAAATCTATTCACTGAATACGGTTTACCGATTTAGTGATGATGTCACGTTCCATAATGTTGCATATGTGGTTCGAGGTTCCGGTTATTATGAGGTGTTCAAATATGATAGGGATTTTTATTCTTACAGTCTGGATGTGGATGATGTGTACTCAGACAGTGTGGAGCTTGAAATGGAAACCGACCTGTTGCGTCGAAAATGGATTGTGAATCAATATTATGGAATCGTACCCACGGTTACTTGGTCTAAGGATCGGTTTCGCCTCGATTTTGGTGGAGAATTCCGGTTTTACACAGGAGACCATTTTGGAGAAGTAACCGATTTTTCCGACGAAGCTTTGGCAGAAAAGTTTGGTAAGAACTGGTATAAATATTACAAGTACATTGGCACAAAACAAACGGTGAGCGGATTTGTTCACTTGGTTTATTCGTTAACTTCACGATTGAAATTAATTGGTGATATTTTATATCAGGGTCATCGATGGAATTTAGATCAGAAAAAAATCGGTCATGCTGCAGGACATCAACTATCTGCTGACTGGGATTTTCTAAATCCTCGATTTGGCTTTGTATATGGGATAACCGATTACCTGTCCTTGTTCGGGAATTATGGACAAGCACAAAAAGAACCATCGGATGACCAGATCATTAAAGCGGATGATGTTTGGAGTGAACCTGTTATGGCGGCAGCGGAAGTTATTGACAATTTCGAATTGGGCGCCAATTACTTTTCCGGGAAGATAACTGCAGATCTGAATGTATATCGGATAAACTATGACAACGAACAGTTAAAAAATATTGATGTAGAGCAGGAGGGAGAGTATAATTATTTTTCAGCGGATGGGACGGTTCACGAGGGGTTGGAGTTTGAATTGAAATACAAAGTTAGTCCACAGTTGAAGCTGGGCGTTAATGGCACTCTATCTCGTAACCTTTTTAAAAGCGGAAGCTATGATGGGAATTCATTGCAAAATGTACCACAGCGGTTGTTTAATGCGTCCGTACAATATAGGTTGATGGGAAATCTAAACATATTTTCTAATTTACGAATGGTTGGAAGACAGTATATCGACAATGAGAATACCGAGGAAGGGGTTATCGAGTCTTTTTCTGTGGTAAATTTGGGTATGAAATATCGAATAGGTCCCATAGTACTCAATGTGAAAGTAAATAACGTTTTTGATACACTTTATTCCACATTTGGATATGGATATGAGTGGGATGGTTATTGGGCTTACTACTGGCCTGGCGCTACACGAAACTACTATGTGACGCTGACCTATTTTCTATAAAACTACATTTCACAAACAAACCTGACAGGTTGAATCCGCCAGCTGGCGGATCAGGTTGAGAGTGGATACTAACAAGTAGAATGGAACAACCCACCCACAGCTTCTGTTTCCCTAAGCTCGTTGTATAGTTGGACAGCTTTTTTCGTCTGCAACACATGGGTTGTAATTCCTTTGGTAGCCAGTATCTTTAGTGTTTCCGGGCAAACCTGAAGCCGCTCGTACATCCCCTTTGACAAAACGACAACCTTAGCGCCATTTTTGATAAGCTCTTCCACGTCAGCGGGCTGAATACCGGGGGAGTGGCGGGTGCCTGTCTCATTCCAATCCCATTCTCTTGCTCCACCGGGATAGACCTTGGCGTCTTTAAATGTTTGATTATCATTCACTGTAATGTGAGCCCAGGAGAAGTGGGTAATGGGTGGGGATTGTATATTTTTCATAATGAAAACTTGTGAGATCCTACTTTTTCTACCCATTCAATCATCATTCTTTGGTAAGTTGTTGCAAGTAATAAAAGTGCCTCTTACTCAAAAAATTCTGACCACTTCCGAAGTTGGAGTGTTGATATGGAATAATATTCGAACACGATTTATAATAACATCAGATTTGAATATCTTGTCTGCCTGACCGGCAGGCAGGTGGCGGACACGTCCCTGGCTGTTGAATTTGTATAAGTTTACTGTTTCCAGGTTTTGGAATAATACGCATTCCGCCAAAACCGGAAACGTAATCAAGCAAGGACTTGTCTGTCCGAGATTCCTGTGTATCACTTTCCGGTGGGGTCACCAATGGAAGAATCACGATCTTGAGAATTAGTTTGAGGAAGGGAAGGGGGAAGGGTAATGAACGAAATAACTGGCGCAAAACAACATGCAGATTACCTATGATAAACCATGAGACATTGTGGGAGAAAAGTATAAAAATATACTGGCTGTTTCACGTCCGGTTGATTGATTTGTTATCTCCTGTTTACTTTGTCAAATTTATTCTTCAAAGGCTCAAAGCAAAATTTATTGCGGCGCTTACTTTAGCAAGTTTCTCTTGGGAAAGGGTTACTATTAATGAATCAATTTTACCTTTTGAAACAGTTTGTATGTGATCACAATTGACCGCACAATCCTTTTTTAAACCATCTTGGGTCGATAGGAATACCTCGCTTGGAATATCTCTAATGGTTGAGGTTATAGGTGCTATTGTAACTTCTCCCATATATTCTAAAATGGAATCCCTTGTCAAAAGTAAAACTGGTCGCTTTTTATCAGGGGTGTGGAATTTATACCATCTAATTTCTCCACGTTTCATAAATCACCCCATTCTTGTTCAGATTCCCAAACACTGAATTCGGTCTTGTTCACAGGCTTATTCTGATATCCTCGTGCATGCTTTACTTCAAGCCGATTAATGTTTTCTTTAGTTATAGCTTCACGTAAAGCATGTCTGGTAAATGCAGATCTGTTTGTTTTCAGTTTCTTCACTATCTTATCAACAGCATCGACTAATTCATCATCTAAAGTCATCTGAATTGTTTTCATAAATACCTCCTATTGTATGTGGATATATATAGCTATAATAATCCACATAATTTAAATAGTCAATGTTTTTTAATGAATTAAGGTATCCTTAAATATTCACCAGCCAATCAATAAAAATGCTATACAGAGGCAATTTGCCTTCGTTATAGTCAACGAAAATTGGTTTGCTATGGATTGGAGTATATTTCACTTATGAAGTTATTGGCACTTAATGTACCGAAAGGGCAAGAAGGTTTGGAGATAGGAAAGAAGTGGCACAGGTTGAAATTGATCTTCCTGTTGGCAGATGCTTGTTTTATGTACAACAGCCATCCCTGGCTGTTGAATTTGTAGTATTTTCCTGTTTCCAGATTTTAGAATATTTTGTATTCCGCCAAAACCGGAAACGTAATCAACAAGGACTTGTCCGTCAGGGATTCCTGTGTCTCAGTATACTGTGGGGTCACCGATGGGAAAATCACGAGACCGCGCGACGGTCTCGCTTACGGGGGAAATTACCTGCCCCGAAATCATTCGGGGTCAGGCGTATTTCGTCATTCTGATTACGCGGTTGTAGTCATTGCTTCTTGAATTGGTTTTGGTATTTTAATTGGTGCAAAGTATTCTTCGGGAAATAAATAATCTTCACCTGACTCATCAACAATACGAATTTGACTGTGATTTTCAGCTTTATTATCTGGTAATACTCGATAAACTTTCCACCTTTCCAAGGAAACTTCGTAACCTTGATTGTTCACACAAATTACAAATTTAGGATGCATTCTAATTACTCCTCACTTCGGTTTATTCTAAGATACGTTTTATTTTAAAGTCGAATCTTTGTAATCCCTTTCACTTTTCTCCAATTACCATGACCATATATTTTACATAATCTGGATTAAGATGAGTCCTATCTTAAATCAAGCACAGTTGTGTTAATATTGTGTTAATATTTAATGTTAAAATACGCCCAACGGGAAAAGTCACATGCAACGGGGGACATTTATGTAAAGCCTCACCGCAATCCCGAAGGTTCGGAATAACTTCGTAGTGGACTGGGTCAAGGGAGACCAGAAATTAAATAACCTTAACACAGGAGGCTTTACAATGAGATTCTGAATTACCACTCATAAATATTACTGCGGTATAGATCTTCATGCAAGATCAATGTTTATTTGCATTATAGACCGAGAGGACAAGAAGGTTTGTAGATAGGCAAGAAGTGGCACAGGTTGAAATTGATCTTCATGTTGGCAGATGCTTGTTTTATGTACAACAGCCATCCCTGGCTGTTGAATTTGTATTATTTTCCTGTTTCCAGATTTTAGAATAATATGCATTCCACCAAAACCGGAAACGTAATCAAAAGCAAGGACTTGTCTGTCCGAGATTCCTGTGTCTCAGTATCCTGTGGGGTCACCGATGGGGAATAACAATCTCGAGAATTAGTTTGAAGAAGGGAAGAGGAAAGGGTAACGGATAGGTTTAACCGGACAAGTACGCTCGAATAAATTGCATTGTTCCTAGTTGAAACCGTTGTTAGGCCTAAGAAATCCTCTATTATGTACCCTGATTTCGTATGACTGAATAAAATTAAATTATTTTTATGATTTCTTCTAAAGGCTTTCTCTTTTTGTTACCATGTTTTTGATATCCCTTATTTTGATATCCTAATGGAGTGATTGCAAATATTACCTCGTTTTCTTTTAGAGAAATAGCATTGGATAGTATTTTAAAATCATATTCTTCAATCCAACATGTTCCAATATTTTCATATTCCGCCGCCAAAATAATATGATCCATGGCTATTGCTAAATCGGTTTCAATTGAATTATATCCATCATACGACCGAATCCAAGACTTTGTTTTATCTCCAATTATTATCAAAATATGAGGAGCTTGTTGAAACCACGACTTTTTATAGCAAGCCCGTACTTCTTCGAGTTTCTCTTTTGATGAAACAAGTAGAAATGTCCAAGGTTGCCTATTGGATGCTGATGGAGCCAACCTTCCCGCATTCAATATTCGATTTAAAATAACCTCGTCAATAGTCCTGTTTGGGTTATAATCCCTGACGCTTTCTCTATTTCTTATCAAATCATAAAAATCCATTGTTTCCTCATGTGTAAATTATAGTTCTATTTCATTATTCGTATTATGCCGCTTAATATCTTAAGCTAAGCAGAATCGGCCCAACCAGTTTTTAATCCCCCAATATTCCGTATAAATAAGCCTTTCCCGTGCATGTCTGTGGAAAATACAGGAATCATATTTTTTTTAACCCTATATCCTTTTTAATTTACAAATATCATTGGTAGGAAAGAATTACTTCATTTCGATAACCAATGTAAATGTGAACGGTAACATGAGCAAGCCGAAACTTCGGGGCTCGGCTATTGATTGTGTATCTGATTATCATAGACTTATGATGTGCGAAACTTGAGTAACTTATTATCTATCAAATAATGCTCATCTCAAAATCTTATTATGATTTAGAATTTACATTTAAATTCCGAGCAAAATAATTGAGGAACTTTTATACTTGGCTAAGAAAATAATCAAATCAGAAAAAGACGTTCTTTCTCGCTGTCCCTGGGTAGAAATGGACAAAACAGATTATGTTGTATACCACGATAGTGAGTGGGGCGTTCCTGTCCACAATGATCGGCTTATTTTTGAGTTTCTTGTTCTGGAGGCAGCCCAAGCAGGATTAAGCTGGTATACAGTCCTTCGGAAACGAGAGAATTATCGAATTGCCTTCGACGGTTTTGATCCGGAAAAAGTTGCTGATTATGACGAGATAAAAATTAAGTCGTTACTTGGGAATCCCGGTATAATCCGAAATAAGTTGAAAATACGATCCGCCATTAATAATGCACAGAAATTTCTTGAAATTCAGAAGGAATTCGGAAGCTTTGACACTTTTATCTGGCAATTCGTGAAGGGTAGACCCATTGTAAATAAAATAAGATCATTGAATGATTACAAAGCTACCAGCCCCGAATCAGATAAATTAAGTAAAGACTTGCGGAGTAGAGGCTTTAAATTTGTCGGTTCTACTATCTGTTATGCCCATATGCAAGCGACAGGGATGGTCAACGATCATTCTGTTGACTGTTTTCGTAGACAGGAGATTATCGATAAATACTACTAAATCGGAGATGACTTTCAATTATCTATTTATGCTCCATACAGGGGCACTGCTATTAGGGACTCTATTGATAGGGGTGACAAAAGTATAGATCTTTATATAGAAGGTGAAGCATTTGCACATACTCAAAAAGGTGGAAAGAGTGAAGCAAAAGTAAGAACAAATGCTTTATCTTCCTCAGAAATTCTAACAGAGAGAGATAGACTTGTTGATACTTACAAACCAGCTAGTCATACTATTGGAAGAGATAATGAATCATTTTCTGATACTCAATTACATCATCCACAAGGAGTCGATTACCCAAATAGTAGAACAAAAAATGAAGTTTATTCTAATCATTAATACCTTACTTCATGAAATAAATATTTAA
>JADFPG010000004.1 GCA_022562455.1 Fidelibacterota bacterium
GACGGAGAGTCGCTAAGAGATAGGAGGGTGTTGGGATAGAAGTTGCACACGGTATTATTACTCAAGTTTCGCATATGAATGACGGAGCTACGGAGAAAGAAATCTCGACATTATAGACAGACACTAACTATACCTGAACAAGTCAAGTAATTGAAGAATCGATTTATATTATCACCATCATTTATAGATGAAGTTGAGGATAACAACTTCTGTGTTAAAACCTTCCAATCGCACCCTTCTTAGCTGATGACGCTCCGAGATGGGTCATCCTTCACAGAGTAACGAATGACTGAATTCCGAACAGACAGGAACTTTGCCGTGAAGATGGATAGAGAAGACCGGTTGGCTTCTTACCGGAAACGATTCAACCTTCCGAAAGGTCCCGACAGCCAGGATGCTATCTATTTTCTGGGGAACTCTTTGGGTTCACAACCCAAAGAAGCAGAGACAATTCTTAAAGAAGAGATGACCGACTGGGCTGACCTGGGCGTTACCGGACATTTTAAGGCGTCCAGACCGTGGGGAGAGTACACCACTTTCCTGACGCAGAAATTGGCAAAGATCGTAGGGTCAAATCCTGAAGAAATAGCTATCATGAACGCCCTAACCGTGAACATCCACCTCATGTTGGTTTCTTTCTACCGGCCAACTCCCCTTCGGCACAAGGTTATGATGGAGGCAAAGGCGTTCCCCTCGGATCAATACGCTGTGAAGTCCCACATAATGTTCCACGGTTTCGACCCGGAAACATCCCTTATCGAAGCATCCGGCCCGGAGGGAGGATCTGTCGTCCCGATGGAAGCGATTCTCGACATCCTCGAACGGGAAGGGGACACCATTGCTCTGATTTACCTTGGTGGCGTGAACTACTACACCGGCCAGGTTTTTGACATGGAGACCATCACAAAAGCAGCACAGAAAAAGGGCTGTGTGGTGGGATACGACCTGGCCCACGCTGTAGGAAACCTTGTGCTGAAGCTCCACGACTGGAATGTAGATTTCGCAGCTTGGTGTACCTACAAGTACCTGAATGCCGGTCCGGGAAGTGTGGGGGGAATATTCGTTCACGAACGGCATGCGAATCGCCCGGACCTCCCTCGCTTTGCCGGATGGTGGGGTCACAACAAGGAGACCCGGTTCCAAATGGGACCGGATTTCGATCCCATTGCCGGAGCTGAAGGGTGGCAGATCAGCAATCCACCTGTCCTATCAACCGCGCCACTTCTGGCTTCCCTGGATATTTTTGACGAAGTGGGGATGGACGTATTAAGAGAAAAAAGCATCCAACTGACTGGCTATCTGGAATTCTTGTTGGATCAGATTGATTCCAATAGCTTTACCATCATTACCCCCAGAAACTACGGAGAACGGGGCGCTCAGCTTTCCATACGGATTCCCAATGATGCACAGGAGGTTCAGAAGAAACTGCATTCATCCGGAGCTCGGTGCGACTTCCGTGAGCCTGATGTCATTCGTGTGGCGCCCGTACCACTCTACAACAGTTTTGAAGATGTCTACCGGTTTGTGGAAATTTTTGCACAATTAATTTGATATTAGTTCTATAACATCATACTGGGCTTCGTCCCTGCTTGGCGGCAGGCAGGAACGGCGTCAGCGTGTCATGAGTATCCCTAACCCCGCTCCGCCAGCTGGCGGAACGGGGCTACGGAGAAAGAAATCTCGACATTATAGACAGACACTAACTATACCTGAACAAGTCAAATAATTGAAGAATCGATTTATATTATCGCCATCATTTTTAGATGAAGTTGTCCCTGAGCTGGAAACATTGGCAACGTCGGATTGGGTGATTAATAAGCCTTCTTTGCCGGGTGGTGATAAACAAACAAGAATATCTCATATTAATGGATCGATAGCCGATTTTGTGACAGAAACCATTCACGCTGGGAAAAGACCGGTTAGTATTGCTGGTGATTGTTGTAAGGCTATTGGTGTATTAGCAGGATTACAACGTGCTGGTGTTAATCCTTTTTTGATCTGGTTCGATGCTCATGGTGATTTCAATACTTGGGAGACAACGCCAACCGGTTTTTTAGGAGGTATGCCTTTGGCTATGATTGTTGGTCGGGGTGAACAAACAATAACTGAAGCAGTGGGGTTAAGACCTTTACCGGAAACTCAGGTAATACTCACGGATGCTCGGGATCTTGATCCTGGTGAAAGGAAATTGGTGAAGGAATCAGCCATACTTCATCTGGATCATCCGGAGATTCTGATTGCACATTCTTTACCTGACATGCCATTATATATCCACTTTGATACCGACATTGTCAATCCTAATGAAGCGCCTGCTATGAACTATCCTGCCTCCGGTGGATTATCGGTGGCAGAGATACAGAATATTTTTCGTTACTTGGCTCAAAACAGTCAGATAGTAGCTGTTTCCATGTCAACTTGGAACCCCAAATTCGATAAAAATGGGCAAAGCCAAAAAGTATGTATGATGCTGTTTCAATCTTTATTAGAGTATGATTAACTCAAGTTTCGAACACCTATCCTATAGTTTTACGTATAGTTATAGTCAAATTCACCAAAAGCGGAAATTTGATGATTGTTAATGAAGAAATACTTATTTGAACCTAAATTGAGCGATTCTCTCCTTATTCCCGTTGCAAAGTGCCAAACCCAGTTGGTGATTCAATCTGGAAATGTTTTATGGTAAGGTACCGTGCACAGGCAGGGATGCCTATGCTACAGAATCGCTCAATTTAGGTTGAAATAAAATCGTCTAAAGTACTTCAAGTAAAAAAGACGATTATATTCTTTTTTTCAGAAGAAAAGAACCAAAAGAATATTCGTACCAGCCATACGCCTTATTCCGGTGGATGCGAGACGTAGGCGATCTGGCTTAGAAATCTCACTGTATGAAATAACGTGATTTTTCTCAGACTAACACAGAATATTGCGATTACTCATTTAACTGAAAGAAGGATTGTAGCAAACGCGATGAATTGGTTTATCAGGTGTCTGAGAGAGTCTCCTTAGCGATAGACAATTTTTCTATTGATATAAAATCCTTCAAGAACTGCCCAACCACGCGGTAAAATCCTCCTCTGGCTACTTTGGTAAGATTATCTGAGAAAATCTCTACCCAGTCTATAAAGTGCTCCTCCAAGAAATCTAACCGAGCATTATGGCACACTTCGACATTGTCCGGACTGGAGCCGTTTGAGAGTGCCAGGGCTTCCTTGATTAACAGGAAAGAGATGAATTCCGACTGGGTGGCAATGTGATCTGCTCGTTCACGGGAATCCACCTCCAAGCCGAAGGCCCGGTAAAAACCAGACAGGTCCGCAAGCTTCTGGGTGCGGAAGAAAACATCTTCATTCCCCAAATGCTCTAATTCATAAGGCGTCAGTTGCTTGGACAGGGTGTGCCCGAAGATTTGCACAGATTCAGCCGCTGTGACCTCTCGTTCATCCGCATTGAGCCGTTGTAGAGCTCGGCTAAAAAGGTCTGCCAAGTTCGGCTGCCCGTTCTTCGAGCCCTTCTCGATACGGCGACAGGCCTCCAGCACGTCCTGCTGAAAATCCTCGTTAAAAATTAGGTCGAATTTCACTGAATTAGGGTCGGAAAACAGGGACGCAATACAACCGTAGATAGTAGAGCGAGCTTCCAGGAGTTTCCTGTTCTTCATCAATTTCCTAGATGGAATTAAAGTGCTTGGCTGGCCGCTCGTAAATGGGCTCCTCCACCGTGACGCGCACACATTCCTTGCCCTCTTTGTTGTAGCCGATAGCTGTATCATTGTACACAACAAGGACCTTTTTTGATCCGTCGGAAAGAGTCAGTTGCTTCTCGTAAATTTGAGGGCCTTTCTTAATATCGAATTTGAAGATTATCTCCCGCTGGGCACGGAAGAGTTGCAGAATGGCCATGAGCTCCCGCGATGGCGCTGTGTAGCGGTCGATGGCCCGCTCTACACCGGGACCAAACATCTGACGCAGGTACTGCCTCGGGGCCCATCGGGGAGGGATGTAATATATGTTGGGTTCGGTGCCAAATTGTGGGTAGAGAGGGAGCGCCACCTGTTCCTTTTGCACCATCCAATAGAGCGGATTCTCCTCATCTTTGGCCCAGGATCCGTCACCATTCATTCGCACCAACCCCTGCAAACGGATCTTGCCCACGCAGGATGCCATACAGCGCGTCTCCACAGGGACACCGTCTGGAGTAATGTGGCTGTCTCGGCCTTCTAACCGCGGGTAACAGGCAATACACTTTTCAGAAATCTTAGTCTGACCGTTGTACATGGCTTTCTTGTAAGGGCAAGCCTCAACGCACTTGCGGTAGCCCCGGCACCGTTCCTGGTCAATGAGAACCACGCCATCCTCCTCCCTTTTGTAAATAGCCTTGCGTGGACAGGCTGCCAGGCAGGCAGGATAGGTACAGTGATTGCAGAGCCGCTGCATGTAGAAGAAAAAGGACTTATGTTCCGGCAGACGCACCGGCTCTGCCACGAACCCCATACGATCCTTCTTTGTCTTGTCCGGTTGGCCGACATCCTCTCCGATATTGGGCTTAAGCCACTCCCTGTCATCCGGCAAATAACCCAACACTCGTGACTGACCGTTCCGGGTCTTTTCCTTCGCTGCCGCCTCAAATATTGTCATACCGCTGTACTCACCATTTTCACTCCAACGCATGGTCTTTCCCTGCCGTTCGTGGGCGTCGTGTAAAAGCTTCAGGAGTTTTATGTCCCAGAACTGCGGATATCCACCATAGGGCTTTGTCTCCACATTGTTCCACCACATAAGTTCCTGCCCCTTAGAAAAAGTCCAGGTACTCTTGCACGCCATTGTGCAAGTCTGACAAGCGATGCAACGGTTGATATTGAACACGGCGGCAAATTGCCATTCCGGATGCTTCTCTTCGTAAGGATAGCTCATGTTGCGTTTGATCTGCCAGTTGTAAACCTCAGTCATGGCTTGCTCCTCTGAATTGTTTCATCATCTTCTCTTACAACTTGTTGAACATCCCTATACACTTCATCAATGGTATTCTCCACCAGTTCCGCTCCCAACTGTGTGTGGAGAACGTACAAACCTGCATAAAAGGGATCGGCAAACATCCTCAGCAAGTCTCGGTGGGGGGTACCAATGTCCCGGAACTCCTCCGCCATGATACGTACCTGCAGATTCGGATCCCCACCGGGCACCTCCACACCCCGCAGGACAAAAGGATCTTCATGCTCAAAGTCTTTTACCAGTCCCAATCATCGCCTCCGATGGTGGTGAGGTTACCCGCCAGATATTCCAGCATGAATTCATTCTCGTTAGCTGGAGTGTAGCCAGTCTTTACCACTTCCAATTGTCCCTTACCATCCATACCGCCATTTTCAGCGAAGGTCACTTTCACCAAAGTTTCCTTGGGAACCGTATTGATGGCGTGATTGTCGGACTCGTACCCGAACAGAAAGCCCATCATAGCCTTTTTCTTATGGAACAAGCTATCCAACTGATTCATGGGCATCTGCCAGCCGTAGGTAACCGATTGATGGGAGCCATAGCGGTAGCTGGCTTGATACCCTGTATCTTCCGATTGGGCTCTGCCGTCGGCCCTGGTTTCGTGAGCCAGAACCGATTTTTCCGTGGCCATCCAGGCACCGTGTTTGATCATGATGACATGGTAGGGATAGGAGGGGTTGAATCGACAACGGATTTTGAGCCGCGCCACCTTGAAAAAGGGATCCTTCTTATCGAACCCGCGGTAGGGGCGGTTCTGGGGATCAGCATCCACATAGACGTAGTCGCCGTCCTCGATACTCAAGTCCTTGGCCGCATGAGGGTTCATGTACATGGTATGTTCCCCCACACCGGGCTGCCGCTTGTCCAGCCGGTAGGGATCTCCGAATGGATTAGACCAGATGAAGTGCCAGTCCGTCACCTGCCAGCTGGAATGGGTGGTGTGGCGTGATTTAGGCGTGAGGCAGTAAAACTTGAAACCATCCTTCCAGAGGAAATTCGTAGTTTTTTTCACCTTCTCCCACGGTAGCTTGATGTTGCGCACCTGCCGTTCTTCAGCACCGGTAGCAGAAGCGGGGATGCCGTAGTCATCGGGCCGGATGAGAGGATTACTAGAGACGATTACGTTGGGCAGGTAAGGTGTTGCCTCTGGGCCCTCCCGGTGTACGATAAAGTTCTCCCCGTACTCGATAATTTCCGGTTCATCATTATAGACCTGCATTCGACCTGTGGGTGTGTAGAAGGGTGTGTTATCGTGCACCTGTTCGTAGAATGGGATTCGCGGATAGGTCCGGAACAGCATCAAGGCCGAACCCGGTTCACCATACTTCCCGTTCATGATGTCCGCTGTATTGTAGCCATGTGTGGTATTGCTGCCGTCCAGAAGACGGTCGATGTAGACCTCGGTCTTCCCATTCAGAGCAAACTTCCAGTAGTCCTCGAATCGCTTGTCCTTCAGGATTTCACCCAGGCGTTTGGCTACCCGCGCCAGAATGAGTACATCATCTTTGGAGTCGAAGATTGGCTTGAGACCACCATTCCAGATCTGAAGAAAGGGGTTTGAGCAGGAAGCAGTCAATTCATAAGACTGCTGTTCCGCCCAGCTGTTTGCGGGCAGCACGATGTCCGCATACTCACAGGTGGCGGTCATTTCAATGTCCTGGCTGATGATCATCTCGATGCCTGGGTTGATATTCTTCACCATTTCATAGGCGTACTTGGCATTGTTCAGCAGGTTCACATTGTTGTGCCACAGCATCTTAGTGGGAGTTGGCATGTGAGTAGCGCCGGTGAAGACTTTGCGGCCGTAACGGGGTGTGTCCACAATGAGGGGCCTGTCTCCCACATTCCAGTAAGCCGGTTCCTCGCCTCTACTGTAACCTTTGATTTTAAGTTCCTTGGCCTTGGCCCGAGGATTCAGGTTTGCGTTAAAGGGATCTTCCGCCACCCAACACTTGAATCCAGGTCCCACCTGGTCTGAACCTTGGAAGAGTCCAGCCTTGTAGTTGCCAGCCCAAGTATGACAACCTGTGCCCGGCTTGCCGATGTTTCCGGTGAGGATGATGGGAAGGTAGCAAGCCCTGTTGTTTTCTACGGCGTGGAACCAATGGTTCAACCCTTCACCGATGTGAATGGCCGCTGGCTTAATGGTGGCGATATCCTTCGCCAATTGCTTGATCAGTTCCTTGTTCGAATGGGTGATTTCAACCACCGTGTCCAAATCATAATCCTTCAGATGGATGTGCTTGTAGGCCCAGAAGATCGTGCACACCTCGATTTCTTCCCCGTCTGTCCCTCTCACAGTACCTTCCCAATCGAGAGCCGGATCGAGACCTCTTTTCCGCATCACTTGACCCACATCATCGCGGGTTATAGGCTGCAACGCCTTGGAGGAACGGTTGTACACGGTAAAATCTCCTATCTGTTTGTACTGCTCTTCTTTCATCCCGTGGATCTTATAGCTAGGGCCGTCTTTTGCTAATTGGTTACTGTAACCGCTGATGAAATCTTCAGGCTTCAGTCGCTTCAGGGTATCTTTTCGGATGAGTAGGGGGAAATCGGAGAATTCCTTCAAGAATTTTTTGTCGTGCCAGTCATTGTCAATAATGATCTTGGCCACACCTAACAGTAGGGCCGCGTCGGTATTGGGCCGAATGGTAATCCAGTAGTCAGCCTTAGAAGCAGACGGACCATACTCAGGTGAGATTACCACCATTTTCCCGCCCCGCTCGATTATTTCTGCCGCGAAGTGATTGTCGGCCCGCTTGTTTTCCACTAAGTTCTTGCCGATGGCCACATGGAGTTTGCTGAAGCGCATATCGTTGAAATCCACATCAGAGGCTTGCAATCCGTGGACAAAGGGAAATCCAGGCGCCTGATCACCATGCCATGTATAATTGGACCAGTTCCTCCCTCCCTTGGCTTCCTTAGGACCCACACCCCGGACGTGGTGGTCCACCAAGGCTAAGGTGTTGCTGAAGCGGTAGGCGCCATACTTGCCGATGACACCTAGAAGTCCCATGCCGCCCCGCATTTTTATGGTCCGGGTACCCGCCCCATGCCAGTAGGATAGCATCTCCTCAGGATAGCCTTGCTCCAGTAGGCGTTTCTTCCCCCTTTTGCCGCTGTACGCCTTAGCAATACTAATGATGGCCCTGGCAATGTAGTCCTCAATCTTCTCCCAAGAGATGCGCACCAACTTATCCTTGCCACGAGCTGTGAATTTGTATTTGTCCTTGTTTTCAGGCGTCAGATAAGGAAAACCATCATCAGCCCACCGTTTCCAACCCGCCCTTACCAATGGATATTTCAGCCTATAGCTGCCGTAGATGCGGCGATGAAAAGTAAAGCCATTGGAACATCCCCTGGGGTTCCAGGCATATGTACACTGATTACCATAAAGATCCGTAATCTTGTGGCAATCGTAGTTCTGCTCCGTGCGTATCATGACGCCATTGCGAGTAAAGCCCCGCAACCTGCACTCGTGCGTGCAGTTGGGTGAGCAGATATAGGTGAAACTGCTATCGAACTTGTACTGGTTACGGTAGATCTTCTCCCAGTCACGGTTGGGGTAAAAGGCAAGTGGATTACCAATCTCCGGTATGCCTTTCAGGTAAAACAGGCTGGCCGGAGTGGACCACAGTAGAGTGGCGCCACCTACCCCGGCAGCCCCGATCTTCAGGAATTCCCGGCGGGAATAACGCTTCGATTTTTTGACTACCTGACCATTCCGGGTTGAATCAGTATTCTGAGCCATTCTCTTCTCCTGT
Organism: Fidelibacterota bacterium; assembly: GCA_022562455.1. GTDB lineage: Bacteria > Fidelibacterota > Marinisomatia > Marinisomatales > SCKK01 > SCKK01. The sequence goes on from JADFPG010000004.1 coordinate 8,756, forward strand.
TCGTTTTGCTGATATTATTTTTTCAATTTCAAGGTATACCAGGTGGACACCATCTTCTGGCCATTGCGGTCACCCTCACTCCCATTCCAAACGGCAAAGCCTATGGGCACCGACTTACCGGGCTTGAATCTCACGGTATTCCGCGCTTGGTTTACCAGCCTGCGGACAAACACTACATGCCAGCGGTTACCGTCCCAAACGCCCCTACCACTTACATGTTGACTTCTCTGTTCTCTTGCGGTCAGTGTCTGAGGACCCATGGCCAGGGCATTTTCCACCGTAGTAGATATGGTCGGCGTGGACACAATGTTTCCTGCATCCCTGCCTGCCAAGTAGGCCATATCATTCATCAATACCGGGTAGGTATCTACATCAGAATCTGAGACTCGGTTGGCATAGGCTATCGTGATATCAGCAAAAGCCTGCTCATTCTGACGCAGCTGCCACTCTGCTTTCCAGTACCATATATCGGTTGGGTGATCTTGCGACCCCATCCCGTGAAAACCCATGGTTCCATCTAAGGAAAACTGCAGGGCAGCACCATCCTGAAAATCTTGGATTCGGTATAAGCCCTGATCAGGAGTGTCGTCTTCCCAAGACAGTTTCACAGCAATATATTTGGTGTTGTACAGCGCTTGTACTTCCAACATCTGGTAGTTTGTCCGGTCGCTTTGCCAGAGGCGGGAAACTGGTATGAAATATCTCTCTGCCTTCTTCCAAGCAACTGCCGAAAGATCGAGAAAATCCTCAACATTTTTGTATCGTTTTGCCCGAGTTGCAACGATTACACCATCCTGAGGTTCATGAACCACTTTTTCTATGTCGATGGTCTCCAGACTCTTTATGTAGTGGATCAGACCCCAGACTAGCTCATCCTGCTCATCTGGTAATCTATCCAAGGATTCCGCCAAGTCTTCATATGAAGGCATAGGCGTCCCGCCCAATCCACCCACAAAGCGGTAATACAGATCTTCCACATCGCCGCCCCCGAGATAAACACCTGAAGTAAAATCCTTAGGGATTATGGGATAACCCCAAGTGTCGATGAGACTGCGGCTTGAGGGGCCGTCCCCCTTTCCCAAATCGCCATGGCACTTGCTACAACCTGCCTCTACATAAACCGTTCTTCCCAACTCCACTAGAGCGGGAGAGGGCGGCAAGATATCAGGTATGGAGATGGGTTGAACTCCGCTATTCTCAACTCCACCAATCTTTTTTATGTAGTCCACCAACGAATGGATTTCTTCATCTTTCAGAAAATAGAAGGAGGGCATAGCACCACCTGGCATCCCCCTCTGAATCGTGCTGAATAAGTCACCATCAGTAGGTGGGTATCCGCTAGGCGTGGAACGAATCTTGAAGATTCCGCTGGAAAAATCGCGCGGCTTAGGATATACTAGATATGCCAGTTCGCCATCACCTTTTCCTTGCAACCCATGACAGGCAGAACAATACTCCTGATACAGGGTTTCACCTGATCTGCCAGAGTTCACCGCCGATTCCAACTTGGATACCCACAGTAGGTTGCAGAGGATTAGTCCAAGCAGGGGAACTATCAGAAAACCAAGTCCCCTATTCATGCTATGAACTTCTGCTCTCCTGCTGGTGAGACCTGGATTCATCATTGAATTTCTCAGACTGCTGTTAGACACCTTGCACCTCCTGTATTTCGCCGATGTCAATAAGTTCTTCTAATGTTTTGCCCTCAAACATATTCAGAATGACTTCTCTGGCTTCTTTCCAGTGCTCATGAACGTCACATGGATTCTCGTCTCCGCAAACCTCCAATCCCAACACACAACGTGTGAATGCATCCTCTCCTTCCACAGCCCTGACAATATCCAGCAAGCGTATGCTATCAGCTGGCCTGGCTAGTCTGATGCCTCCGTTAGGTCCTGTGTAAGATTCCAGGAGTCCTTCCCGCGTCAGTTTCTGTGCAACTTTGCTAAGTCGAAATGATGGAACATCACAATGATTAGAGATATCTCGGATTCGTACGTAACCATTGCTGCCAACCTTCACAAGGTGGAGGACAATTCTGATGCCGTACTCTGTGGACTTGGTAAATAACATTTATGAATTCGGATTCCTAATTCCTCAATCAAAATATATTGTCTATTACGGGATTTGCAAATCATTTTTTCTACGAAGCCAAAAGAAAGTCGTGACTCAAATATAGAAAACCAAATTGAATAGGCCAGAAGTTAGAGGTAGAACTGCTCCTCCGGGGGCATCAGCGGTCTCCGTATCCATCACAGCCGCCGCAGGCTACCCGGGTGAGTCTCCCGGTCCTTTGACCACTGATTCCATTTCTTGAAGTGTTCAAACGACTTGTTTGTATCAACAAAAATATTGCCAACCCAGTACTGTTACATTATAAGTCCCATAAATTTTTTTGGTTAGAAGGACAGTCTTCCGAATTTTGGAATTTTGTTGACATATACTATTTGATAAGACATTTCCGTTCAATGAGGGACTACCTTCGCCTGTACAGAGATAAATTTGAAACACGGGATATTGGTTACGTGGTTAGAAGCCTTGTCTATTTTGAAGACGCGGAATCTGAACCTGATATTCGAATGTTAGAGTCTCTATCCTGGCAGAGTCTAAAAGTAGACATGGGAAAATGGGTAAAGGATTTGGCGAGGATTGAAGATGGTCGAGCCAAAAAATGAGATCATGAAATTTAAGAAGCATTTTCAACAAGGTGGGCTGATGAATTATACAAGATAAAGTTTAGTGTTGAACAATTATGTTGTTTTGTTGGATAGGCGACAGAACATATTAAAAATACCACTTTTCTCAGGAAATAAATTGATTCATGAGGAACATTTCTTGCAAACCATCTGTTTAAGCATCTAAATTATACAATAAAATGAAAAAGACAATCAGCAGTTTATTAGTACTCATATTTAGCACCACCGCAGCATTTCCACTTACTTTTGGCGAGGTTTGTGAAATGACCCCCTGCCAAACTGAGGTAACCTGTTGTGATTTTAATAAGACAGAGATACCGTGTGATATGAGTATTGTGGAAGGGGAGAGTATTCCGGTTCTCCTTCCGGTAGCGCCCGTTCCTAAGGGGAATAAACAATTCTCTATAGATCTGTTCAATTCATTTCTTCAGCAGGATTCAGATGCACATGAAACTACTCTTGGTCATCCAAACCCCTTAAAAGACTATTTAGATTATCACTCTAAAATACCCCTCTATTATCAAATTCACTCCCTCCTGATTTAGACCTTTCCTGTTCTATGTGCCCGCGCTGAGCACAAGCGGGTAATTTTGTTGTTCCCGGGTAATGAATACCCAGGATTTATTGTTTTCAACAAACAGGAAGGGTTACGATGTACAAAATAAAAATAATGTTCTTCAATCTGGTTCTCTTAGGGATTGTTTTATCCCAGGTGAATGTAGACCCTGTTAAGGTCCTACTCAGTAAAAACAGAGATATTCTCGCTGCAGAAGAAGCTTATAAAGCTGCACTAAAAAATATCAAAGTATATGGAGTTCTACCGGATCCCATGGTGGAATCTACTTTCTTTATTGAACCTATTGAAACACGTAACGGTCCCATGAAAGGTCAATTCATGCTGTGTCAGAAATTTCCACTCTGGAGGACTACCTTCACCTGTACGGAGATAAATTTGAAACACGGGATATTGGTCACATGGTTAGAAGCCTTGTCTATTTTGAAGATGCGGAATCTGAACCCGATATTCGAATGTTAGTGCCTCTATCCTGGCAGAGTCTAAAAGTAGACATAGGAAAATGGGTAAAGGATTTGGCGAGAATTGAAGATGGTCGAGCCAAAAAATGAGATCAGGGAATTTAAGAAACATATTCAACAAGGTGGGCTGATGAATTATTCAGGCCTAAATTGAGCGATTCTATCCATATAATCGACGATCCTGAAACTTCGGGACTCCTATGGAGAAATTCCCCGCCTGACCATGTGCTCAGTCGGGCAGGCAGGCGATACAGTAATATAAATTTGCATCAGGAATGTTCACCCACTTGTGTAACGCAGTCGGGAAGGTGGACGGACTTTTCACGTCCCTAAGCTACTAAATGTCCAGATCTATACAGAGCAGTAAGCTTAGAGCCAAATCCAGAAGAAGTTTGCAGAGAGCGGAAAAATAACATTCGAGGGAGACACCATGCATTACACTAATTCCCGTAACAAAATAGAACAACTGTTGGACTTTGCTGATATTAAAATCGGTGGAGACCGTTCCTGGGACCTCCAGGTCCATAACGATGATTTTTACACAAGATTACTGGCGGAAGGGTTACTTGGTTTGGGTGAATCCTACATGGAGGGCTGGTGGGACTGCGACAGACTTGACGAGTTCTTTCATAGGATTTTACAGGCAGAATTGTATACCAAGATCAAACCACGGACAGAGTTTTTAAAGGTTCTGAAGTATAAGCTGTTTAACCCCCAAAAGCCGTCCCGTGCCTTTCAGATCGGGCAGCAGCACTATGATATTGGCAATAACCTGTACCGGTACATGCTCGGCAAGCGGTTAATCTATAGTTGTGGCTATTGGAAAAATGCGTCCACACTGGATGAAGCACAGGAAGCCAAACTGGACTTAGTATGCCGGAAGTTGGGGTTACGTCCGGGAATGCGGGTTCTGGATATCGGTTGTGGCTGGGGCGGGACTGCCAAATTTGTCGCCGAACGGTACGAGGTCGAAGTAGTCGGCATCACCGTTTCTGAAAAACAGGTAAGATTCGGAAAGGAATTTTGTCAAGGGCTTCCAATAGATATCCGCTTGCAGGATTACCGTAGTCTAAAGGGAACCTTTGATTGTATCCTTTCCCTGGGTATGTTCGAACACGTTGGCTACAAAAACTACGGTACTTTTTTCCGTGTCGTTAACAGATGCTTGAAGGATAACGGGCTATTTCTACTACATACCATTGGCATCAACCTCTCCGTTACCAGAATCAATCCTTGGCTCGAGCGTTATATCTTTCCTAATTACATGGTACCGTCTGCAAAACAGATATGTGCGAACATTGAAGGGATGTTTGTTCTTGAAGACTGGCATAATTTCGGTGCAGATTACGATAAGACACTAATGCACTGGTTTCGGAATTTCCATGAGAAATGGGATTTAATTAGAAGAGATTATGATGATAGGTTTTACCGTATGTGGAAATATTATCTCCTATCCTGCGCTGGCTCCTTTCGCGCAAGGAAAAACCAGCTATGGCAGATAGTTTTCACCGCAAATGGTCTCCCAGGTGGGTACCGGTCTCTGCGGTGAGAACTATCTGCCTTTCATTTGTATTATTGTCAATGATGTTTTTGATAAAACCACTTTTCTCAGGAAATAAATTGATTAATGTGGAACATTCCTTGCAGACTATCTGTTTAAGCATCTAAATTATACAATAAAATGAAAAAGATAATCAGCAGTTTATTAATACTCATATTTGGCACAACCGTAGCATTGCCCCTTACTTTTGGCGAGGTTTGTGAAATGACTTCCTGCCAGACTGAGGTAACCTGTTGTGATTTTGATAAGACAGAGATACCGTGTGATATGAGTGTTGTGGAAGGGGAGAGTATTCCGGTTCTCCTTCCGGTAGCACCCGTTCCTAAGGGGAATAAACAATTCTCTATAGATCTGTTCAATTCATTTCTTCAACAGGATACAGATGTACATGAAACTGCTCTTAGTCATCCAAACTTCTTAAAAGACTATTTAGATTATCACTCTAAAATACCCATCTATTATCAACTTCACTCCCTCCTGATTTAGACCTTTCCTGTTCTATGTGCCCGCTGAGCACAAGCGGGTAATTTTGTTGTTCCCGGGTAATGAATACCCAGGATTTATTGTTTTCACCAAACAGGAAGGGTTATGAAGCACAAAATAAAAATAGTATTCCTCAATCTGGTTCTCTCAGGGATTGTTTTATCCCAGGTGAATGTAGACCCTGTTAAGGTTCTGCTCAGTAAAAACAGAGATATTCTTGCTGCAGAAGAAGCTTATAAAGCTGCGCTGAAAAATATCAAAGTATATGGAGTTCTACCGGATCCCATGGTGGAATCTACTTTCTTTATTGAACCCATTGAAACACGTAACGGTCCCATGGAAGGTCAATTCATGCTGGGTCAGAAATTTCCACTCTGGGGAAAACTAAAGCGGCAGAGATCAGTGGCAAAAAATAAAGCGGAAATTGCCCGTTTGAACCTGGAAAAGAAGAAAATAAGGGCTGTCTTTCAAATGCGGAAGGAGTGGGAAAGTTACATTAAGTTCAAGAATTCCTTGGGAATCTTAAATGACTATAGAGAGGAATTGGTAACTTTCCGGTCCATTGCGTTAACCCAATACTCAACCGGTGTGGGTATCACCCAACATCCAATCTTGAAATTGCAGATTGAAATATCATTAGTAGAAAGCCAGATCAATTCTCTTGAAAGCAATTTTGAATCTACTGTCAACACCCTTCAATCTCTTTTCGATGGGTATTTTTCTCCAGAGCTTTTCGGAGATCAGCGTATAGAGATTTTACCCTTGAATTCTTCGGAATACTGGCTGGATGTGGCAAAAGAGGCACACCCGCTGTACTCGAAAGCTCAGCGTGAGCTGGACATCGCAATCTTGAAGAATGAACTTGCTATTCGCAAGAATTACCCGGATCTCATCACAGGTTTGACGTACACAATTATCGGAGATGGTTCATCTACGACAACCTCAGCTGGTGCAGATGCAATGGGGTTTAAAGTTGGATTGAACCTTCCCATCTGGTTTGGGAGAAATAAAGCAAGAATTGAATCAACAGAATTAACCATCAGGTCCAAAGAGGAAACTATCGAACAGACATGGAATCAGATTGAGGATGATATTCGTTCCACAAAAAAGGATCTGGATGAGATTCAAGAGACTTATTCTCTTTATAGAGACAAGCTGGTTCAGGAGTCGGAACAGATGCTTTCCTCGGCTTTCTCCGCTTATGAGACGGGGAAAATCAGTTTCCTTGATCTTTTGGATAGTGAGCGGATGGTGGTGAAGGTTCGACTAAGTTTTGAAGAAGTAGAGGCTAATCGGCGAATTGCCAGTGCAAAAATGATAAAAAATATTGGACTCATTCAATTAAGTGAGGAATGAAATTATGAGTAAGAGTATTATGAATTACAAAATCATATTTGGTTCTATTGTGATAATGACTCTTTTCCTTTCGGGGTGTGGTCAAAAATCCGATTCCGGGGGGAAAACCAGGGAAATCTCACAGGAAGATAAGCAATTTTATTCTTGTGGGATGCATCCGAATGTTATCCAGGAGGGACCGGGAAACTGTCCTATCTGTGGGATGAATTTAACGCCTATTGGCGGTGTATCATCATTGGTTACGTCAGCTTCATCCGTATCAGCGGAAAAAGGGGAAAGGAAAATCCTCTATTGGCGGGCTCCCATGGATCCGACTTATATCACACCCAAACCGGGGAAATCCCCAATGGGAATGGACCTCATACCCGTTTATGAGGGCGAAGAGGCGTTTGGTGCTACAGTCAGGATTAATCCGACAGTTGTACAGAACATGGGGGTAAGGATTGCCACTGTCAAAAGAAGAAATTTGTCCCAGAAGATCCGAACTATAGGGCGTATCGATTACGACGAATCAAAAGTGGCTCATGTCCACACAAAATTTACGGGGTGGATTGAGAAAACATATGTGAATACAACAGGGGAACATGTGGAAAAGGGACAAGACCTCTTGGAGATTTACAGTCCTAAGTTGGTTTCAGCGCAAGAAGAATATTTAGATGTTTATGAAAAGTTAAGAAGTCTGGGACAAAGTACTTCAAAAGCAGCGAAATCAAATATGGAGACCATTTTAGCTTCTGCTAAACGTAGACTGGAATATTTCGATGTCACAAAAGAGCAGATAGAAAGACTGGAGAAAACAGGAGAGGTCAATAAAACATTGATGCTGTTATCTCCCCATGAAGGGATTGTAGTAAAAAAACATGCTCTGGATGGTATGGAAGTTAAGTCAGGCATGAATCTTTATACTATTGTCGATCTATCTGAAATTTGGGTCTATGCCGATATTTATGAATATGAAACGCCATGGATTAAAGTGGGTCAACCGGCGACGATGACCCTTTCATACAATCCAGGGAAAAAATACAAAGGTCAGGTGCAATATATTTACCCATATCTTGAAGAGAAGACCCGGACAATCAAAGTAAGGTTGGTATTTCCCAATGATAATTTGGAACTGAAACCGGGTATGTATGCCAATGTTGATCTTGAAACATCACAGGTTGAAAATGTTATCGCTGTGCCTATGGAAGCGGTTCTCTTTTCGGGAGAAAGAAACCTTGTGATCGTTTCCCTGGGGGAAGGCAGGTTTGCACCTCGAGATGTGACAATTGGGATTGAAAGCGGGGATGGGTATTACGAAGTGAAAGAAGGATTATCCAAAGGAGAGAAAATTGTTATCTCAGGCCAGTTTTTAATTGATTCCGAAAGCAAACTTCAAGAGAGTATTGCAAAATTACTTGGGATAAAGTCTGTTACCGATATGGAAGAAAAAACAGCCGGCAGAAGCGAAATCAACCATATGGATCATGAGAATGAACATGAGTAGTACTTTAGTCCATAGTCGTTCAGTCCATAGTCAACTTATTAATGATTATCGACTTGACAGTCAACTAAGAAAATGACATCAAGGTTCCATTTCCGTTTTGGGCATAACATAACGATAAGACGAAATAATTCTGTGGATTTTGAATTCAACAGTTGTAGGGATAATATTTGGAGAGTACTGACTCATATATGACAATAGAAAGGAGAGACCAATGGTTACGTTTCAGAGATTTGAAGATATTCTTGCATGGCAAAAGGCAAGAGAGCTAACTAAAGTTGTTTACGGTTTCACGTCTAATGGACCGGCAGTTAGGGATTTTGGTTATCGAGATCAAATAAGGGGTGCGGCTGTTTCGTCAATGTCCAACATAGCCGAAGGTTTTGACCGTGACACAGATAAGGAATTTCAGCGCTTTCTCTTTATTTCAAGGGCTTCAGCTTCTGAAGTTCAAAGTCTGCTCTATGTAGCTTTGGATCAAAACTACTTGAATAAAGAAAAGTTCTTTGAACTTTATTTGCTGGCAGGGGAAGTCAAAAAGTTAGTAGGTGGATTGATCCATTCTCTTGGTAAGTCTTAACTAAGTACATTGCTGTAGACTAATGGTAAAGGACTATAAACAATGGACTTTAGACAATGGACTATGGACTTTAGACTATGGACTGCAGACAATAGGCTCAAGAATAAAAATATTGAGGAGTTTTAAATGATCGAAAAAATTATCGAATGGTCTATTAACAACCGTTTCATTGTCATTTTGGCGACGGTGTTTGTGATAATTGGTGGATTTGTGGCTTTGACGACAACTCCGCTTGATGCCATACCGGACCTGAGTGATGTACAGGTCATCATATTAACGGAATATCCAGGACAGGCGCCACAGGTTGTTGAAGATCAGGTAACTTACCCCCTCACTACAGCTATGCTCTCGGTTCCTTTTGCCAAGGTAGTTCGGGGGTATTCCTTTTTTGGGATTTCTTTTGTGTATATCATCTTTGAAGATGGAACTGACATGTATTGGGCGCGTAGTAGGGTGCTTGAATATCTAAGCTTTGTATCGGGTCGTTTACCACAAGGTATCACACCTCAACTTGGTCCTGATGCAACCGGTGTGGGATGGGTATATATATATACAGTGGAAAGCGATCGCCATGATCTACAACAATTGCGATCCATCCAGGATTGGTACTTAAGATATCAACTTATGAGCGTTCCGGGTGTTTCAGAGGTGGCAAGCATAGGTGGTTTTGTCAAACAGTACCAGGTTGAAGTGGATCCCATCAAACTATTGGCATATAACATTCCCTTAAATAAAGTCAAAATAGCCATCCAACGGAGCAACAATGATGTGGGTGGAAAACTGATTGAGATGGCTGAAACGGAATTCATGGTGAGAGGACTTGGCTATATTAAGTCCATAGATGACCTGAAAAAAATCCCACTTGGAGTTGACAAGAATGGTACGCCAATTCTGTTAAGAAGTGTTGCCAACATACATTTAGGACCTGAGTTGCGCCGAGGTCTTGCGGAGCGGGATGGCATGGGTGAAGTCGTGGGTGGCATTATCGTGATGAGGCATGGAGAGAATGCTTTGGAAGTCATCAAGAATGTCAAAAAGAAAATTGAAGATCTGAAAGCCGGTTTGCCGGAAGGGGTTGAAATCTTATCTGTCTATGACCGTTCTCTTCTCATTGAGCGGGCGATTGATAACCTGAAAAGAAAACTTATTGAGGAAAGTGTCATTGTAGCGCTGGTCTGTATCATTTTTCTTCTCCATTTTCGTAGCGCATTTGTGATAATCTTTACTTTGCCGGTGGGAATACTGATGTCTTTTCTCGTTATGCGGTATCAGGGAATTAATGCCAATATTATGTCTTTAGGGGGCATTGCTATTGCCATTGGCGTCATGGTGGATGCTGCTATCGTCATGATAGAGAATGCTCATAAACATATTGAACGTCGTAAGGGAGAGGAAGATCACTGGAAGTTGATTCTTGATGCGTCCAAGGAAGTGGGTCCGGCGCTGTTTTATTCTTTGCTCATTATCACTTTTTCATTCCTTCCTGTATTTTCGCTACAGGCTCAAGAAGGTCGCCTTTTCAGTCCACTGGCATATACAAAAACCTATGCTATGGCTGCATCAGCCCTATTGGCTATTACCATTGTTCCCGTTTTAATGGGATATCTTATCAAGGGCAAGATTCGTCCCGAACGGAAAAACCCTGTCAATCGTTTGCTTATATATGTTTACCGACCGATGATCCGGTTTGTGCTTCGGTTCAGGAAAACCACTTTACTGATGGCGTTATCAGCTCTCGTGGTTACCATCATTCCGCTAAAAAATATTGGGTCTGAGTTTATGCCCCCCTTAAACGAAGGCGACCTGCTATACATGCCTACAACGGATCCGGGTATTTCCATTACAAAGGCAAGGGAACTTCTGCAGCAGACGGATAAGATCATCAAGACTTTTCCGGAGGTAGAACGTGTATTCGGAAAAATTGGACGGGCTGAGACAGCCACTGATCCTGCTCCCTTGAGCATGATTGAAACAACTATCACACTAAAACAGGAAAATGAATGGCCTAAAAGAAAAAGATTAACACGATGGTACTCAAATTATAATCTTCCCCGTTGGATGACATCCAAACTTCATTGGGTCTGGCCTGAGAATCGAGCGGTTACCCTTGAGGAACTTATCAATGAATTAAACGCATCCATTCAGTTCCCCGGCTTGACGAACGCCTGGACAATGCCTATCAAGACAAGAATTGATATGCTGAGTACAGGCATTAAAACACCTGTGGGTATAAAATTAATGGGCGACAATCTCGATACATTAAATGTCCTGGGGGCAAGGGTTCAGGCGATTGTCCAAAAGCTGCCGGGAACGCTGAGCGCCTTTGCTGATAAAGTTACGGGTGGGAATTTTCTTGATTTCGAAATTAACAGGGAAGAGGCTGCCCGGTACGGTCTTACTGTCGGTGATGTGCAAGACATTATACAGTCTGCAGTGGGAGGTATGAATGTCAGTTATACTGTTGAGGGTCTTGAAAGATACCCTATTAATCTCCGCTATAGCAGGGAACTCAGGGATAGCATCAGTAAATTGAGACGAGTTATAATCCCAACGCCTACGGGAGCGCAGATTCCCATCAGTCATGTGGCGGATATCCATATTCGAAAAGGCGCACCGGTTATCAAAACTGAAAATGCCAGAAATACAGGATGGGTCTATGTTGACATTACCGGGATTGATGTGGGAACCTATGTAAAAAGAGCTCAAATAGCAATAAAGGAAGAATTGAAGCTACCCGAAGGATATTCTATCGTCTGGAGTGGACAATACGAGTATATGGAGCGTGCTGCGAAGAGACTCAGGATAGTGGTGCCCGGTACTTTGGTGATCATCTTTTTGCTGTTATATTTCAATTTCAAGAACGTAACGGAAAGTGTAATCGTCATGTTGTCCGTCCCCTTTTCCCTTGTTGGCGGATTGTGGTTCATGTATTTGTTGGGCTATAACATGAGTGTGGCGGTTGGTGTGGGATTTATTGCGCTGGCTGGGGTGGCTGCTGAAACAGGAGTCGTCATGCTTATTTACTTAGATCTCGCTTTCATGGCGAGGAAAAAACGAGGAACAATGAATACGTTGAAAGATCTTTATGATGCAGTTATGGAAGGGGCAGTAGATCGAGTGAGACCCAAGATGATGACAGTTACCGCTACTATGGCAGGACTTATGCCTATTTTGTGGGGACACGGAACAGGTTCCCAGGTGATGAAGCGGATAGCCGCGCCTATGGTGGGGGGAATGGTTACTTCAACGATTCTTACGCTTCTCGTCATTCCAACCATTTACTACTTGTGGCGATCTATTGAAGTCAAAAAATTAGCCTCTGAAAACAGTGAAAGCACCGATTAATTCTCTTATTTTCAGTGAATTCATAGTCGTCAATGATAAAAAATGAAGGAAATAAAAGTATGAAAGATCCGATTTGTGGGATGGAGGTTACTCGGGATACTTCTGTGGGTTCTCATAACTATCAGGGTGAAACCTTCCATTTCTGTTCCGAATATTGTTTGGAGAGGTTCAAAGGTAGTCCGGCGAAATTTGTACAACCTACTACTAATACAAACCAAATAGGTCGGGGAAAGTCTATAAAGTCGATGGTTGAAATGGAAGTTCAAACTCATCTTGACCCAATTTGCGGAATGACTGTAAGGGAGGATAAGGCAGCGGGCACCTTTGATCATGAGGGAATGACATATTATTTCTGTTCAACTCACTGTTTGGGTAAGTTTAAAGAAAATCCTGAAAAGTATGTTAACAAAAAAGAAGAACATTCAACCCATTCTCATGGTCACCATCATGAACATCTTCGACATCACCATGAGTACCATAAACATCATCAAGTAGATTCGACACCGAAAGAAGATCAAAGGGAAACAATAGAAACAGTCTGCGGAACGATGATGGATCCTGATACTGTTCCATCGAGCGTCTATAACGGAAAAACCTATTATTTTTGTGATGAGGAATGTTTAAACAGTTTTCAATCTGATCCGGAGAAATTTTTAAGTGAACATCATGAAGAGCATAACAGTAGTCATTCATCTGACCGTGATCATCACCAACATCATTCCCACCACAAAGAAGATCAAAAGCAGGAAATAGACCCGGTGTGTGGAATGACGGTAAATCCTGATTATGCTGCTGGTTCCAGTATCTACGAAGGCAAAACCTATTCTTTTTGTTCTGCTAATTGTTTACAGCGGTTTGAGTTAGATCCCGATCAATTTTTGGTTTCGAAAGAACCCAAGCATGATGATGAACAGCCGCATAACAACAAAGCTCAGATATATACCTGTCCCATGCATCCTGATGTACGACAGGAAGGACCCGGTGCCTGCCCGAAATGTGGCATGGCGCTTGAGCCTCTGGCTCCCGTTGTCCGGGAGACAAAGTTGGAGTACGTCTGCCCAATGCATCCGGAAATCGTTCAAGACGAACCAGGTGATTGCCCCATCTGTGGTATGGCTCTTGAACCGCGAACCATCACCTTGGAGGAAGAAGAGAATCCGGAGTTAATAGATATGAGTCGCAGGTTCTGGGTGAGTTTAGCTCTATCCATACCTGTTTTCTTCATAGCCATGTCGGAGCTTATCCCGGGACAACCTTTGCTTCGAGTATTCTCCAAACCGGTCTTGATCTGGTTGCAGTTAGTTTTAGCGACGCCTGTAGTGTTGTGGGGAGGTTTGCCTTTTTTCCAACGCGGGTGGGCTTCCATTGTAAATCGAAGTTTAAACATGTTTACCCTCATCGCGATTGGTACGGGTGTGGCGTATGTTTTCAGCATAGTGGCGACTCTGTTCCCAAGTTTGTTTCCCGCTGCTTTCCGTGGGTCTGAAGGGGAGGTGGCTGTTTACTTTGAGGCAGCAGCAGTCATCATAACCTTGGTTTTATTAGGACAAGTTCTCGAATTGCGTGCCAGAAGTCAGACCAGCAGCGCAATAAAAGCGTTGTTGGGATTGGCTCCCAAAACTGCCCGAATCGTTCGTGAAAATGGGGTTGAGGAGGATATCCCCCTTGAACATGTGATGGTAGGAAATGTCCTCCGAGTTCGTCCTGGTGAAAAGATTCCGGTGGATGGAGTGCTGGTTGAGGGTAGTAGCTCAGTGGATGAGTCGATGGTGTCGGGAGAACCGATACCGGTACAAAAATCCAGTGGGGATAATGTTACAGGCGCCACAGTAAACGGAACAGGTACATTTTTCATGCGAGCGGAACGGGTGGGCAGCGATACCCTTTTAGCGCAGATTGTGAGGATGGTAAGCGAAGCTCAAAGAACCAGAGCGCCTATTCAAGGTCTGGCTGATAAAGTTGCGTCCTATTTTGTGCCTGCTGTAGTTGGAATCAGCGTTTTAACCTTCATCATTTGGAGTTTGGTGGGACCTGAACCCCGGATGGCGTATGCTTTGGTCAATGCTGTAGCCGTACTGATAATCGCCTGCCCCTGTGCATTGGGATTGGCAACCCCTATGTCCATAATGGTGGGTACGGGACGAGGTGCCATGGCTGGTGTCCTTATCAAGAATGCGGAAGTTCTGGAAATCATGGAAAAAGTCGATACACTCATCGTGGATAAAACCGGTACTTTGACAGAAGGAAAGCCAAAAGTTGTCACTATTGAAACACAACATGAATTCAGTCGAGACGAGCTTCTTCGATTGGTCGCAAGTCTTGAACAGGCAAGTGAACATCCCTTGGGAGAGGCAATTGTGAAAGGCGCTCAAGAAAAGGGGCTGGTTCTCGTACCTGTGAAAGATTTTGAATCGATTACAGGAAAAGGAGTAAAAGGTAGAGTTAACGGAAAGGTCGTCGCCATCGGTAACAGGCGGCTGCTGAAAGAACTGAACATTGATCCGGAGAATTATTCTGAGATGGCTGAATCATTGAGGCAGAAGGGAGAGACGGTCATGTTTATGGCTGTTGAAGGCAAGATAGCGGGATTGCTTGGTGTGGCAGATCCTATTAAAGAAACGACCCCATCAGCTATTGCGTCTCTTCAGAACGATGGGATTCAAGTGACGATGCTGACCGGTGATAATCGCACGACTGCCGAAGCCGTGGCAAAACAGTTGGGAATTGATGAGATAGAGGCAGAAGTATTGCCGGAGAGGAAAAACGAGGTCGTAAGACGTTTACAGGAGCAAGGTCGAGTGGTCGCCATGGCGGGTGATGGAATTAATGATGCTCCTGCTTTGGCACAAGCGCATGTGGGAATTGCAATGGGGTCCGGTACGGATGTGGCGATGGAAAGTGCAGGGATAACTTTAGTGAAAGGTGATCTGCAGGGGATAGTAAAAGCGAGAAAATTGAGCCGGGGAACGATGCGAAATATTCGGCAGAATCTGTTTTGGGCTTTTATTTACAACTCCCTCGGCGTACCTATCGCAGCGGGAATCCTCTATCCCTTTTTCGGACTGTTACTCAGCCCCATGATTGCCGCCGCTGCCATGAGCTTCAGCTCTGTTTCTGTTATTACAAATGCCCTCCGGTTGAGGAGGTTAGTATTATAACATTTACCGAACAACCAGATGAAGAAAGGAACTCTTCATGAAACCGAAACCAATTAAAAAACAATCAGACCAAACTCATTTTACCTTATCAATTCCTAAGTGGTCCCTTTATTTATTGGGTGCTGCTATACTTATTATTGGGATTTGGATTGGAATTAGTATGGAGGAAAGGGAAAAGGTTACTCAATCCTCACCTGTGTCGTCTCATATATTCACAATTTCCACGATGGATGTAGCGAAACAGTTCGCTTGTTCTTGCGGTTCGTGTGGAGAAAAGAACCTCGCTATATGTACCTGTCCGACTGCAGAATCGACCAAGCAATTTATTGAAACTAACTTAAGTGCCGGATTGGGAAAGGAAGAAGTTGTCAATTTAGTAAATAAAGTTTATGGGCATTTTAATGGATAGTTAATAATGAACTAAATTGAGCGATTTTATGCCAATTATTAAAGAATATGTGTATACTTATTGGGTTATCAATATTGTTAGGAAATTTCAGGGTAATAACGAGGACAAACCCGCCTGCTCCCGAAGAATGAGAGCGGGCAGGCAAGCTGTTTATCCTACAAGAATCGCTCAACTTAGGAATGAATAAGCATAAAAAAAGAGGAGAATAACATGAGTTACTGTTTCAGCAAAACGTTGGCATCGTCATTTGACGAGGCAGTTAGTAAGGTGACAGAGGAATTAAAAAAAGAGGGGTTTGGCATCCTGACTGAAATTGATGTGAAAGAAACTTTGAAGAAAAAACTGGATGTCGATTTTCGGAAGTACAAAATCTTGGGTGCATGTAATCCGTCATTTGCTTATCAGGCACTACAGGTTGAAGATAAGATCGGTACTATGTTACCCTGTAATGTAGTTGTTCAAGAACATGCAGATGGGAGAGTGGAAGTATCGGCGGTGGATCCGATCGCATCTATGCAAGCTGTTGAGAATCCACAGCTATCAGATATTGCAACACAAATACAGTCTAAGCTGCGAGCTGTGATTAACCGTTTGTAAAGCCGGAAGTATATAACTTCAAATTGAATTTGCATAGACTTGGATTTTCAAAATTCGAACTAAAGGAAAAAAAGGAGAAAGAAAAAATGACTGGAAAACGAACTAAATTAATAGCATTAGCAGGACTCATCGTTTTGGGTGTCTTTATCATAGCGCAGGTTCAAGTAGATAAGAAGGAAGCTAAAACCACAGTTCTTAAGCGTGTTGAGGCTAAAAATGTTTGTATGGGTATGGGAAATAATAAACTCTTTGAAAAAGAGTTGATACCCGTTGTTGTTGATGGAAAGACCTATTACGGGTGTTGCGATGGGTGTGTGAATAAACTATCCAAGGATGAGGAGAGCAGACAAGCTGTCGATCCCGTAAGTGGAAAGGTTGTGGATAAAGCCACTGCGATCCTTGGTGCACGTCCCGATGGAATTGTCTTATATTTCGAAAATGAAGAAAATATGGGGGAATACAAGTTTGAAAGTTTGCAGTTGCAGTAGATAGTAGTGGAACAATACCTTCGCATAGGAATTTTTAGTTGGAGAGGTGCGACGCACTTCCTCTGAAGGAGTCCGTATCCCAAAGGGATCCGTCAGCTGACGGACGGGACAAGCGCGTCGCACCTTACACTATGAATTGGCTTTCTTTTATTTGTTCCGCTTTATTAGTTGCCAACACCTGGGCTCAGGATATACCTGAATCGAGTTATATTACCGGTACTGTATCCGGAGAAAGTGAACCCTTAATTGGAGCTCAAGCCTGGGTCGATGGGACGGACATAGGCGATGTGACGGATTCCCTGGGATGGTATCAGTTGGGACCTCTGTCGGATGGAATTTACCAAGTGGTCTTTCAGCACATTGGATACAAGAAGGAAATAGTAGGACCTGTCACAGTTATATCAGGACAACAGGTCGTTCTGGACTTTCACCTGACCCAATCTGTAGTGGAAATGGAGGCAATTCTGGTTACACCCAAGAAGGAGGGTTTTGATCCCACTGGAGTGACGGCTCGATTATCAAAAAGGATGATACAGGAAGCGCCGGGTGCAGCTCAGGATATCTTCCTTGTATTGCAGACCCTTCCTGGTGTTTCTTCCGGGGGTGATGACTCGAAACTCTATGTGAGAGGAGGTAGACCTGAAGAAAATCTTGTCATCTACGATGGAGCTACAATTCCTAACCCTTTCCATTTCGATTTTATCGGAGGCGGATTCTATTCTATTTTTAACTCGAATTTGGTAGAAAAGGTGGAGTTTTATTCCGGGGGATTCCCCGCCCGGTATGGGGACAGGCTTTCTGCCATGATGGTGATTGAAAATCGGGTGGGAAATCGTCACAATAGAGGAAGTGAGATTTCTCTGAGCATGTCAGACATCACGGGATTGGTGGAATCTCCACTTTCCGATAAGGCTACCACTATTTTAACCTTTCGGCGCAGCTATTTCGACCTTCTCCTGAACAAATCCGGTTTTGGAGGTCAATATGATCTGCTGCCGTTTTTCTATGATATGAATTCGAAGACAGACATATTTTTCGCTGATAGACACAGACTGTCAATCAATCTATTGTATTCTCGTGAAAAGATGATAGGAGAATTTGATGAACCCCACTGGGAAGGAATTCATAAATGGTCAAGTGAAAATTGGACGACAGCATTAAGACTTCGGTCCCTTTTCTTGGAAAAAATGGCTTCGGATTTAAATATTTACTGGAGCGAGGGAACTACCTGGGCCAGTCATGCTGATGGTATAGGTACCGAAAACACCAGAAAAGGTGAATTAGCCATAAAAGAAGATTTGACTATTCATAAGGATTCTCACGAATATCATATCGGGTTCTGGGTGGTTCAGGATAGAGGTGATATGGAAATCAAGTTACCTCTGGATCTTGCTTACAATTTCGAACCGATGTTCTTTAAATCGGGTGGGAATGCATTAAAATTAGCAGCTTATTTGGAGGATACCTGGAAGGCAAACAGTTGGTTGTCACTCAATTATGGCATCCGTAGTGATTACATCGTCCCCAGTGATGAAACAGTTCTGTCACCTAGATTAAATGTCGTGATAACGTCCTCGGAAAATCTTCAGTTGTCAGCAAATTATGGCTGGTACAGCCAAAGTCCACCAGGGTATGAACTTAAAAACAATCCATCGCAGGAATCGAGTCAGTCAAAAGCATGGGGACTTGGAATCAATGGAAAGACAATTTCAGATATCTATTTGGAATCTTGAAGTTTATAGGAAACGATTTTCTCGCTTGATGATTATCGATTCAGTGGGAAATTTTTCTAACGAGGGTAGGGGTCGTGCATTCGGATATGAATTGTATATTCAGAAAAGAACAGGTGATAAATTCATTGGCTGGACTTCACTTACATATTCCGTGGCGAAAAGAAAAGAGAGGACTGCAAGTGAGGTCACTTTATTCGATTATGATCAAACTTATATGGTCTCTACTGTCCTTCAATATCGCCCAACGGATGTGTGGAAAATAGGTATCCGATTCCGTTATGCTACAGGAAGACCATTTACACCTGCGGAAGGAGGTTGGATTGATAATGAAACAGAACGATATTTCCCCTATGTGGGTGAGCGAAATTCAAGACGGTATCCACCTTACCACCGCCTTGATTTTCGTATTGCGCGTTATTTTCCACAGTGGTTGAGGGGGACAACTGTTTACCTTGAGACGATTAATACATACAACCGGGATAATGTTGCTTACTATGTCTGGAGCGAAGATTTTTCTGATAAACAAAATTTCACTGTGTTTCCATTTATACCCGTTTTGGGTGTTGACATGAAACTTTGATATCTGAACAAAGAATGAGTTTACTCCGAAAAGGTTTTACACAACAAGTAGGTGGGTAATGATCTCATCTACCTGTCGTTAGGGACGATAGACAGGTCAATTCTAACAAAATTAACCTTTTCGGATACGACTCATGAATGGAAGCCATTAACAACGGGTGTCGTGTTTCATGAATCAGAGACATCAGCACCCGGATCGAGAGAAAAGTCGTTTCAATTAATCACATCAAGATAAAAGGAAGGTGAAGAAATGAAAATAACTCAAATTACAATAGGGTTGGTTATATCACTTGGTTTGCTGGCATGTGGTGGGAAAAAGACCGCAGAGGAGCAGACGAAACAGGAAGTCCCGGCTGTAGCCACCCATGAAATGTCTGAATCAATAATGGGAGATAAAGTCATGTATTACACATGTCCCATGGAAGATCATAAACACGTTCACAGTCAAGAGCCAGGTAATTGCCCGGAGTGTGGTATGGAGTTGGTAGCCGTGGTAAAGAGTGATGAGAGCAATATGGATTTCTACGGTTGTACCATGCCTGAACACAGTCATGTCCGCAGCGACCAGCCTGGAAAGTGTAGTGAATGTGGAATGGATTTGGTGCCCATGCGCTTGGAAACGAGTTGAACTCAAACAAGCGAAGGAGATAACATGAATTTCATATTACCCGACTGGGCTCCTAACGTTCACCCACTGATTATACATTTTCCGATTGTAATCATATACCTGGCGGTTTTGTTTCATTTCCTTACCCTGGTTTTTAGAAAGCGTGAATGGTTTCAAGATACCACGATAGTTCTGTATGTGTTAGGCGCCATAAGTATCCTCGTTACTTATATAACAGGACGTCAGGCTGCCGATTCTGTGGTATTACCTCCACTGGCAAATCCTGTTCTTACGGAACATGCAGACCTTGCACTATGGACGCTCTGGTACTTCGGCATTTTAGCTTTAGTTCATATTGTAATGCGGTGGAAACAATTTGATCTGAGACGTTGGATATATGTTTCTTTGTTTGTTCTGGGAGCTGGGGGTCTCATTCTCATTTTTGAAACTGCAGAACATGGAGCGGAATTGGTATACAAACATGGTGTGGGAGTTCAAGCAACACCTATGGTTGACTCACTCGATTCTGACGAAAATGGAAAGGTGGCTACGACTAAAATTGTAGTTTCTGAAAATGGTTCGTGGTATTGGGAACCGGCACAAGATGCACGTGAAGTTCTGGAACATCAGTTCATTTGGGTTCAAGGAAAAGTGACAAACCTACATGTGATAGTCGATTCTGATCCGGAAATGGGAACCGTCCTTTCGCTTCATTCAGAGGGAACACCGATTATGTTCGTTGGTGGAGAATCGGTTAGTGGTGTTCAGGTAGACCTAAAGGTGAAAATGGGTGAGTTTGAGGGTGAAGTTATGTTGGTTCATCACGTTCAAAATGAGCTAACCTATGATTTCCTGTCAATTCAAGGAAGGGTTATGAAATTGGGACGTATGGAAGACGGTAGAGAGAAAATATTGCAGGAAAAACCAGTAGACATCGTTGATTGGGTTGATGTTCGTGTGGTTGGCGATGGTAAACACTTCAGGGGATACTTAGGGGACAAACTTGTAACGCACGGACACATTGATGAGCTTCCACCTGGGAAAATTGGACTTCGTATTGATGGAATTGGTACAGTTTTGGTTGATCGTATTCAGGTACAATCTCTTCGTTGATAGAGAATATCCCAACCTGGACAAGCTAGGACCAAAAAGTCGAAAGCTGAAAGAGGAAATCCCGAATGTTCGGGGGAGAGTTATTTGCCAGATGGCGGATTACCCTTACCGTGTATAGTACGTAGGATCCTGCCGAGTGTTCTTTTTGCCTGCCCCGCCTTCTTTGTGGCGGGAAGGGCTTTGCCCTCGCCTGACCGACCTAGTCGGGCAGGGGATTGGTAGGGAGGAATCCCGAAATTTCGGGACTGTGACTAAAAACATGAAATTTTCCACTAAGCGCTTAATACGGTAAGTGATCTAATAGATTGTCTATATCACTATCAGTTCCAGGAACTTATGCACTACTCCTCAGCACTGATAAAGATTTAACTTTTCAAGTTGGTGCGCTGGGACTTCAATCCTTTAATTCAGGGTATTATATTTATGTTGGTAGTGCACATGGTCCAGGTGGTTTAAAGGCAAGACTGAAACACCATATTCGTTTTTCTGAAAACCCCCATTGGCACATTGACTATCTCCGTAATCATACAAAGTTTCTTGGAGTTTGGGTGACACGTTCACATGACAATCTCGAACATATTTGGGCTGAAAGTTTTCATAAACTAACCGTACCAAACAATTCAATAAAAGGCTTTGGGTGTTCAGATTGTAAGTGTATCTCTCACCTGTACTTTCATAAGTCCCGCCTTATTTCTTCAAAAGTTTTTTCAGCTTTAAGAATAGGTGATCAGCCGGAATATTTTTCTATTCATCAGCTAATGCTTATAGTTGGGATGGTTACCTGACGTATTAAGACTTTGCATTTAAACTACGTAGTCGTCGTCATGAATTTCAGAATCCCCCAGATTTTAGATGCAATAGTGTTTAGAAAATTCCCGCTGTTTTGTATATTTGCCTAACAGAATACGAATATTATCTTGTATGTGGGGTAAACACACGAAAATATTTCCAACTATCCTACTCGAATTGACGTCCCGTCAGCCTGCCGGCATGTGAATTTGATGTGTCGTGGTTTAACGAACATAAATTTGAAATGGAAAGCCCTCTGGTGAAACGTTTTATGCCGGTTCCCTCATTCGTAAGAAAGTCCTTAAAATTGTTTATGGAAAAATCTATTTTAGTGAATATATTTTAACAAATGAATAGAGGTTTCTTATGGCAATAATCTCAATGTTCTACGGTATTATTGTATCGATGTATTATCTTGATGAAAAGAAACATCACACTCCCCATATTCACGTTAAATACCAAGATCAAGAAGTTGTTCTTTCAATACCGGACGGTGAATTAATTGAAGGAAATTTGAAATCGAATAAATTGAAGTTAGTCCTTGCCTGGATTGAAATTCATAGAGATGATTTGATGGCAGATTGGGAATTAGCAATTCACGGTGAGAATATTTTCAAAATTGACCCGTTAAAATAATTAGAAATATGAATCCCAGAGTAAAAAACGTAAAACCAAATGTCAATGATTTTACTTTAAAGATCACCTTTACTAATGGTGAAGTCGGTATTTTTAATGTGAAGCCATATTTAGAGATTGGGATATTCCGGGAGTTGAAAGATGCCAGTCTTTTTAATTCCGTTAAGCCTGTAATGGGAAGTATACAGTGGAAAAATGGCCAGGATTTTTGTCCGGACACTCTTTATATGGAAAGCATAATCAAACACAATGTCGGTATTTCTAAACCCCAATCAAACTGATGTATGCACAGTATCCTTTTTGGAAACCAGCGGTAGCGTCTGCCTGCTGGCAGGTGAGTTTGGTGTTTCGTGGTTTAACGAATATAAATTTAAAATGGAAAGCCCTCTGGTGAAAAGTTTTGCTCATGTTCTCTCATTCGTTTGAAAGCACATTAGAAATTCATTAATTGGAATCGTGGTAGGCAGTGGGAAGATTCCCGCTGTTTTGTATATTTGCCTAAAAGAATACGAATTTTACCTTGTATGTGGGGTAAACACAAATCATAGAGATTTAATGGATAATTTATGGATGAATGTGAATGAAATCTCGAACAATGGTTTGGATGATGATTTTATTCGAGCAGACTGGATCAGAAATGGGTATCTTGATGTTTTCGATATAGTCAGTATCATTATAGCCATCATGGATACGGAGTAAAGTAATTCCTCATTTAATATCAGGTACCGGACACATCGTCGATATTCTTAGTGGAGTAAAAGGAAAAGATCCCATCATTTTGAAAAGATGGAATCTTTATACTCTGTGGTATTATTTTGTTGTTTGTTTCGTCTTCAGTCTGTTTTTTTCTGCTTGTTCCAGACAGACTATTACCGTGGAGGATTTGTCTTCTCCTGCCTCATCTGGTAGCCGATATCCCAATTTACTTGTCACATCAGAAAACTCTCTGATGATGAGTTGGTTAGAGCCACTCAATGATGATTCGTGGTCATTCAAATACTCCGAATGGAATGGAACCAATTGGGCGCCTGCGAGAACGATATTCTCAGGTAATAGATTTTTTGTGAATTGGGCGGATTTTCCGTCGATCTATCAGTTAGATGGAGATACACTGGCTGCCCACTGGCTTTACATGGCAGGCGAGGGCACGTATGATTATGATATTATGGTTTCCATATCAAATGACAGGGGAGAATCGTGGTTACTTCCGGAAAGTCCGCACAGAGACGGTGTCTTAGGTGAACATGGGTTTCTTTCATTTTTTAAGGTGGAAGGGAAAAAGCTGGGAATGGCTTGGCTGGATGGTCGAAACATGAATATATCATCGGATAATGAAACCCAAAATTTGGGACAAATGTCCTTGTACTCTACAAGTTGGGCACATGGAGAATGGGGACCGGAAATATTGCTTGATGAAAGAGTGTGCGAATGCTGTCCCACATCGGCATTGGTTGTAGATGATCAGGTAATGATTGCATATAGAGATCGATCAATTGACGAAGTTAGAAATATGCAGGTAGTAAGATTTTCGGAGGGGAATTGGACACTTCCAACAGTAATCCATAATGATGATTGGATGATCCCTGGGTGTCCGGTAAATGGACCTGTTTTGGCCGGAAATAATAATATTTTAGCTGCTGCTTGGTTTACTGCGCCTGATGGAAACGCTCAGGTCAATATTGCGTTTTCGAGTGATATTGGTCAATTCTTTCAAAATCCTATCCGTGTAGATTCCGGTAATCCATTGGGTAGAGTTGATTTGGTGAAACTACCTGGAAATGACTTTCTTGTTAGCTGGATGGAGTGGTGGGAAGAAGACGCTGAAGTAAAAGTGAGAACAGTGGCGCCAGACGGAACCTTGGGTAAAACTCATTCAGTAGGTATGATCGATGCAGGGAGGGGAAGTGGAATTCCTCAAATGGTCTTACTCCGGAATTGGATTTATTTATCCTGGACCGAAATAGGGGAGGAATCCGGTATTACATTAAAATGGTTTAAAGTAAACGATTTATGATTGGATGGATTAGGGTGGGTGTAAATGGAATCACGTAAATAGATGTAATATTATGAATAACCATCATTAATTTAAAGCTTTAAAATACAACAGGTTGGAAAAGGAAACAGAAAAAGAAGGGGAAATCATTTTATTGTAATTTTACTTTTAATTACCTCTGGATTAGTCGGGAAACAGGGTACATCCTCGATAGCATCATTTGGTCTTGAAGAACAAATGGAACGTGTTATCAGGAGGGGATATTTATCTCGAAGGAAGTGACATCTGACTACACTCACGAGAACTTATATCTTTTGCGAATGTACATAAATAGATTGTAATATAGCATAGCATTTAGTTCCAGGAGAACAGACGAGTATGCCATTTCCCCAGGTTGAGAGAGTATTATACCAAAAGAATCCGCTCGACCAAGTAATATGTCAGCTTCGATTTTCACCAATCCTTAAGATTGATGCTGAAATCCCTGCTGATTTTCAAGACAGGGTTAGATCAAGCTTTCCTAATTTTTCTCAGGAAGCCATTATTGTTGAAAAGACCCCACCACTTAAGGGATACGTTTCCTTCCAAACTATTAGCGAAATCTTCCGGTCATCAGACTTTCAGTTGAAGAATTATGTATTTTCTTCTGAGGATGCTGAATGGAAAATCAATCTGACGCGGACATTCGTAGCTCTAACAGCTATGTCATACACAAGATGGGAAGATTTTAGAGAAACTCTGGAAATCCCGTTGCAAGCGTTAGTTGATCAATACAAACCAGATAATTTCTCCAGGGTAGGACTACGTTATATCGACATAATTAGGAGATCGCGTTTAGGCTTAGCAGACGTTGGATGGGATCAACTAATTCAACCGTACGTACTCGGAATCCTCGGAGTTGGGGAAATTGGATCAACCGTAGGGTCTTTCGAAAACAAATATGAAATTGCTTTGTCGGACGGAGAGAGTATTGTTCGAATTATCACCAAGTTTGTGAAGGCACAGGACGAGAATGAAATCTGTTATTCTATTGATTGCGACTTCTTTAACTCGAAGAAAGCGGGAATTGAGGAAACAACTGAAAAGCTCGACTATTTCAATGTCCGCGCCAGCCGATTATTTCAGTGGTGTATTACCGAGCGTCTTCATAATGCCATGGAGCCAACTGTATTATGAAATCTTCATTTTATCAAGAGACCGATTCAAGAATCTTATTCGTGCTGCCGGATGAACTTACCTATCCGGTTAGGGAGACTTTCTTCGATGAGACTTACGGTGGAAAAGTAGATCGTGACTACATCGCCCTACCCTGGGGATCTTCTTATTCTGACACAGCCAGAGACCTTATTGGAAAGTTGGATAACCAGGGCATGGCGATAGAAGCTAACAAGTTACTATCATCGATTGATGAAACAATCTTGGTATTTCAGTCTTTCCAAGCCAATCTTCCTTTCTTTCCAGATTTAGAAGCTCACACTGTTGATGATGGTTCTATATTACTCGAATGGATCTTTCAGGATTATCGTATCGGGTTCAGCATTGAAACTGACCAGAAGGGGTCCAGCTGGTATCTCATAACAAATAAGAGCCTAGGAGAAATCAGCGCCTCTGGGTTTCTCCTCGACAACGATCTGGACAAGTTGATATTATGGTTATTGAATTTCATCATTTCCCATTCATAAAGTGACTTTTCCCGCCAATTGCATTCGGGGCATACCGCACGACGATTACCTAAATGCTGAAGGGAATGTAAATTCCCATCTCTTCCATTTTAATCTTGACCCAAATAGTGGCTGGAAAAAACAGTCAATTAACTGGGAGGACGATAATACAGTTATTGAATTCACACTCAAACAGAAAAAGGATAATGATGAATTACAGTTCAAAACTGGTGTGGCTGTTATCCTGAGAAGTGAAATTGATAGGCTGAACCAACGTCCTACAGTTGAGAACTTACTCTCGTATGAGAGAGATTCGTTGGATTTGGAAAATCCATACCATGGAAATATTCTATTGCAGCCACATACGTCTAAGCGTACAATGAAGGTGTTGGCAGCAGGCCTTGCACTGGCTGTATCAAAAGTCGTCCTACGCTAATATCAGTAGTCCACTCCAATTCCCACACTAAAGTAGCCACCCCCCAGGAGCGCGATACATCAATTAAGTTCGGTTTATAAATGGTGGAGAACTGTAACATTTCTGTAACATATAACTCCCTGCAACCCTCGCTAACTTACTAAAACTCAGGCCAACTTGAGAAAGCGCTTTTAGAGGGAGTCACAGTCGAGATTGACGGTGAATGGGCGGGAAAAACCACTTGGGTACCCGGCGGTTATGCGTTATATCCGGCCTATCCCAATCCCTTTAATCCAAGCACAACTATTCAGTATGAAATAGTCGAAAAAGCCGATATGAGAATTTCTATATATAATATCTTAGGCAAAGAAGTAAAGTCTCTTTTCAATGGAGTTCAAGACCCGGGTACATGGGTTGTAAAGTGGGATGAGGACGATCAAACAGGTAAAGTTGGTAGTCCAGGAATTTATTTTTGTAGGTTAGAAGTTGGATATACAGTTTTAAATCGTAAGATGATCTTTTTAAAATGAAGGTAGTTTCGGATTGCTTAGTAAATAATTGTACCCATCTTTTGTAAAACAGGCATCAACCGGTATGCGGTCAAATTCTTGACTGTTTACCCAAAAGAAAATTTTGCGTTACTTCATTAGTACCCTTTATAAACTTAGTGTTTGCCAAAAATCAATTTCCATCCAACTCATCGGGGAAAAAAGATGTCATCTCTCAGCTGTTGGATGGCATCTTTAATTACAACAAAGATAAGTTTTGGCAATTTCACATGTAAACAGAGATTTGTATATTTCGTTTGATTAATTTCTTAATGAATACACTTCAAGCATCAAGTCGGAATGAAAGTTTACCTCGATAATAACGCCACCACGCCGGTTGATCCTGCCGTTCTAAAATCCATGTTGCCATATTTCACAGAGAAATTTGGCAATGCCGCCAGCCGAAATCATTCTTTTGGGTGGGAGGCGGAGGAGGCAGTAGAGGATACTCGCAAGATCATAGCGAATGAGTTGAACGCAAAAACCAGGGAGATCGTATTCACCAGTGGCGCGACGGAAGCACTTAATTTAGCCATTAAAGGGTTTTGCGAGCGTAACGCTGAGTTGGGTAATCATATTATTACTCAGGTAATCGAACATAAAGCCGTATTGGATACGTGTAAAGAGATGGAACGAAGGGGTTGGGAAGTTACTTATTTACCTATCAATAAAGATGGTAGTGTAAATCCGGATGACGTTGCCTCGTCAATTAAAAAAGGGACAATATTGGTTGCTATCATGCATGCCAATAATGAGATTGGCGTTTTAAATCCTATTTCAGAAATCGGGGAAATTTGTAAAAATCGAAATGTCGCTTTTTTAGTGGATGCAGCTCAATCCTTTGCCAAACTTCCCATCGATGTTCAAGCATCAAATATTGATATGCTTGCAGCTTCAGGACATAAAATGTATGGACCTAAAGGCATTGGATTTCTTTATGTGAGACAAAGAAATCCCAGAATCAACTTAAAATCACAAATAGATGGTGGGGGGCATGAACGGGGTATGAGATCCGGTACATTGCCAGTGCCTCTTATCGTTGGACTGGGAAGGGCGATTGAAATATGCTCAAAAAATAGGAGTGAAGAAAACAGGCGATTACAGCAGCTTCGGGACAAGTTGTTGGATGGGGTTCTGGATGTGTTACCGGATACGGTAGTGAACGGGAGTATGGAACATAGACTTCCCAATAACATCAATTTTTCCTTTCCCTATGTTGAAGGGGAGGCATTGTTGATGAAATTGGAGGGAATTGCCTGTTCCTCCGGGTCAGCCTGTACCAGCGCTACACTGGAGCCCAGTTATGTCATGAAAGCTTTAGGGCATAGCGAAGAACTTGCTCACTCCTCCATACGAATCGGTTTGGGGCGGTTTAACACGGAAAGTGATGTAGAGTTGGCAATTCAAGAAATCGTTAAAGCAGTTATTTCGTTGAGAGAAAAGTCACCTTTATGGAGAATGATGAAAAAACATGAGATTTCATGATGAAAAAGGAAACAGTATTGGTTGTTAAGGAAAAATTAGCTGTTGCTGAATCGAGTTTGATTGAACGGGATGGTCACGCAATTCTCGATCAATTCGGACGCACCTTCGACTATTTGAGGATTGCGGTTAATGAAAAATGTAACCTCCGTTGTATCTATTGCATGCCGGAAGAGGGGGTTGATTTTACACCTGATGAAAATTTATTAAAGGCAGATGAAATTATCAGAATTATAAACATTGTTGCAAAATTTGGAGTTAAAAAACTGAGATTTACGGGGGGAGAACCCCTTCTGAACAAGGATATTGTATATCTCATTTCGAATTCGGTGATTGTACCTGGGATTGAATCTGTACATCTTACAACCAATGGGTTGTTACTTGAGAAATACGCTGTAGACCTTTCAGAGGCGGGGCTTCACGGTATAAACATTAGTTTGGATACTTTGAATCATCAAAAGTTTTATGAGATCACTCGTCGGGATAAGCTGGATCTGGTATTGGATGCACTACAGATTGCCTTGAAACTTCCATTCAACTCTGTGAAGATAAATGTGGTCGTGATGAGGAATTTCAATCACACTGAGATTGGAGATTTTGTGGAGCTTACAAAAGACAATCTTTTAACAGTTCGATTCATTGAATTGATGCCGTTTGATGCCCATCAGATATGGAGAACAGGGAAATTTTTTGGCGCTGATAAAATTGTGGAGGAATTAAAAACCATTTATCTCAATCTTACTCAGATAAGCGGCTCATCGACAGAACACTACGTTTATCAACTTCCTGGGTATAAGGGTAAATTTGGAGTTATTCCTTCTTTTACTCGGAATATATGCCAAAATTGTAATCGAATTCGGCTCACTGCAGATGGGAAAATACGGAATTGCTTGTATTCGGATCATGAGTTCAATCTGAGAAAATTGATTCGGGACGGATGTTCGGATGAGGAAATTGGAAAACTATTTAAAAATGCGATGTGGCAGAAACTAAAGGACGGTTATGAAGCTCAAAATCATAGCGATCATCACAGAGAGAGTATGACGCAGATAGGAGGTTAAGAACATAGTTTCGGGAACGAGAAAAATTTCCACAGGATCCTGCGAGGAATTCTCTGCCTGTCGGCAGACAGGCCTGTCTGACCCCGATTTAATCGGGGCAAGCGATACAGTCAACTATTGAAAACAATTTAACCTGAATAATTCATCAGCAAACCTAACGGAAATGTAAGTCACAAAATAATGGAATATAGAGAAAAGTTGCTGATGAATTATTCACCGAAGGCCGCCTGTGGCGGGGTTAACCTCGACACCGATCCCGACATGTCGGGAGTGTCGGCCCGAAGGGTGATTAATTCATGACTCATGAATTAATCAGTTTAAGAATATGTTGAAAAAGTTATCACATATGGATGAAGATGGTAACATTAAAATGGTGGATGTGACCGAAAAAACTGTGACCGTTAGAACTGCTAAGGCAAGTGGTCTTATTCGGATGAAACCGGAAACGATTCAATTGCTGCTTGGTGATAACTTGCCCAAAGGTAATGTATTTACAACCGCTAAAATTGCGGGAATCCAGGCAGCAAAAAAAACCGCTGAGTTGATACCGTTGTGTCATCCTCTCAACATTTCCTGGGTGGGTTTACAATTTATAACCTCTGAAGATCAAATTTATATAGAGGCAGTGGCAAAAACAAAAGATGCCACAGGAATAGAGATGGAGGTTCTAACTGCAGTATCCGTAGCAGCCCTGACGATTTACGATATGTGTAAGTCAGTAGATAAGGAGATGACAATTTCTGATATCCGCCTGTTGGAAAAAACTGGGGGCAAATCTGTTCATGCCACTGATTTCAGACCAAAAGTTGGAATCATCACACTATCTGATGGGGTGGCATCGGGACATCGTGAAGATATCTCGGGAAAAATCCTATTAGATGGATTTAAAAATTCCGGTTGTGAGATTGCTGAAGTTGTTGTTCTTCCTGATGGATCTGAAAATCTAAAAAAGACGATTGAAACCTGGGTTCAAACCAGTGTCCGGTTAATCTTGACTACTGGTGGGACTGGATTGGGTCCTCGTGATTCAACCATCCAAATAATGGAACCCCTCCTGGAACAAAAGCTACCTGGAATTGAACAGGCGCTCCATGCATACGGGAGAAGCAAAAAATCTACTGCCATGTTATCCCGGTTGATAGCAGGCACTATTAGAAAATCGATTGTGATCTGCCTGCCTGGGAACCCCAGCGCTGCCAAAGACGCTCTCACTGTCCTCATTCCTTCTATATTTCATGCATTTCCCATCATGGAGGGTGAAGGACACAGCTAATACATGGAATCTGAATTTCTTCTTCTTTTTTCTCTCGCTGTTGTGGCTTCTCTTTATGGATCGGTCGGTCATGGCGGTGCATCCGGATATTTGGCTATTCTCTCTTTAACAGCTTTTGCCCAGCAGGGACCGGAATGGCTTAAGGCTCACGCATTGTGCTTAAATCTTATCGTGGCTTCTCTTGCACTTTACAATTACTCAAAGCAAGGATTTCTCAATTTCCCACTCATCTGGCCATTTATTGTAACCTCGATTCCGGCTGCCTATTTAGGGGCTTACTTACCCATTATCGACTGGGTTTACGATACGGTTTTGTCCTTAACATTGATCTGGGCAGCATGGCGGTTGGTCATGCTCAATAAAACAGGCACCAAGGTAGAACATAGCCCTCCTCAACTAACTACGGCACTGCCCATTGGCGCCGGTCTTGGGGTTCTTTCCGGCATTGTTGGTGTGGGTGGAGGGATATTCCTGTCACCATTACTCATTCTTAAGAAGTGGGCAGGTGCAAAGGAGACCGCAGCAGTTAGCGCTCTGTTTATTCTTGTGAATTCAGTGGCGGGATTGGCAGGAATGTCATTTTCCGGTCAAATGAGTCTTGATCTTACCTTGTTATCAAAGTTTATTATTGCCGTGTTAATCGGTGGGTTGATTGGCACTCATTTTGGTGCTGCTCATGGTTCTGAAACATCTATTCGACGACTTTTGGCAGTTGTGCTGATCATAGCTTCATTTCGTCGCATATTAGGTTTTGTTGGGTTATAATAATGATATCGGTTGAAAAAGCACACAGAATCATTCAGTCGGCTACTCCTGATCCTCTTTCAGAAAAGGTTCAAATTAAAGAGGCTTCCGGTCGGGTACTTGCCAGGGATGTTTTTACGCCATTTGCTCAGCCACGATTTGATAATTCTGCCATGGATGGTTTTGCCGTGCAGTGGGAAGATACTGTGGGTGCTTCTCAAGAATCGCCGGTGGAATTAACACTTAAAGGGACCATTTCTGCCGGTGTTGAACCGGAGTTTGCAATTAAAAAAGGAGAATGCTGCCAGATCATGACGGGAGCACCGGTCCCTGGTGGCGCCAATGCCATTATAATTGTAGAAAATACGAGTGGATTTAGTAGCAATAATCTCGTACAAATATTTGAACCAGCCGTACTTCACAACCACATCCGGTTTCAGGGAGAGGAGATTCAGGAAGGGGAACTATTACTGAAAAAAGGGACACAAATCGGACCCTCCGAGCTCAATATTTTAGTGGCATTCGGGTATGGAGAAGTTCCCGTTTACCAACGCCTTAAAATGGCTATCTTCACCACTGGGGACGAACTTATAGAACCGGGTAATCCCCTTAAAGTCGGACAAATATACAACTCCAATCTCCATCTTTTGACAGACTTGGCGAAGCGAGTTGGTGCTCAAATATTATTTCATCGTGTGATTAGAGATGATCCTGAATCGATGAGAGAATTGCTATCCCGCGCTCTTGATTCCTGTGATATTGTTGTCACATCTGGTGGGGTTTCGAAAGGTAAATATGATTATGTTAGAGAAGTTTTCAGTGAATTGGGTGTAAAAGAACACTTTCGAAGGGTTGCTCAAAAACCGGGTAAGCCGTTTCTCTTTGGGACAAAGGGGGAAACTCTTATTTTTGGACTTCCAGGAAATCCTGTGTCTTCTTTCATCTGCTTTATGGAGTTTATCTGGCTTACATGCGAACATTGGATGGGATTGAAACCTCTATGTAAGGTTAAAGCAATTCTGAAATCAAATTTTCCCAATAAACCCGATAAACATTGTTTTTTATTTGGTCGATTAAGTTATGAAAACAACAGGTTAATGGCGATACCTACCGAGAAATATGGTTCTCATATGGTAACCTCTGCTGTAGATGCTAATTGTATACTTGAGTCACCACCGGGAAGTTCTCCAATTCAGAAAGGAGATACTATTCTGGCAAACCCTTTTCCGTGGATGAATTTGGGCAGGTTTATGTCATGAATATTTCATGCAGAGAGTTAAAAACGTGGATAGAAGAAGGTCGTGATTTGGATATTATTGATGTACGGACCAAAAGCCAGAAGAACCAGTTCCCATTGATTCACCTAAGTGCCAGATCCGTAGATGAATCTGACCTGAATATTAAAGATTTGGAAAACAGAAAAACCCTTCTTATTTGCCAATTTGGAATCCACACACAGCACTTAATTGAGAATCACGATCTGGAGAATGTTTACAACCTGATTGGAGGGGCACAAGCGTGGAATGAGTTGATGTCAACTCAAAGGGATTTGGGGAGATACAGTCGGCAAATGGCGCTCTCAGAAATTGGGAAAAACGGTCAGTATAAGCTTCTTCGGTCAAAAGTAGTAGTTGTTGGGATGGGTGGATTGGGCTGTCCTGTGGCTCAATATTTAACGGCGGCAGGCGTAGGATTTTTAAGGCTAATCGACGGAGACATGGTAGATGTGACCAACTTGCAGAGACAGCCTCTATTTGCGAACAAAGATGTGGGATCGCCAAAGGTTGATGTTGCAAAACGGGTACTTAGCGAGTTGAATCCGGAGACTAAAATCGAGGCGAAAAATATTTTTTTAAATGAGGCAAATGTAAATGAGTTATTAGAAAATGCAGATATTATCGTAGATGCTACTGATAACATGCAGACACGTATTGTTATGGATGCATATTCCAATCAAAATGGAATCCCTTTGGTATATGGGGGGCTATACAGGTTTGAAGGTCAGGTGTCTGTGTTTAACTTTAACGGTGGAAAATCGTACACAGACCTTTTCCCTCTGGGTTCTACAGGGGCGCCAACATGCTCTGATGAAGGCGTAGTCGGTATGCTGCCGGGAATTATTGGGAGTATCCAGGCATTGGAAACCGTAAAAATATTGTTGGGGATAGAACCGAATCTTTCCGGAAAGCTGCTTCTATATGATGGAATTACACACACCATGCAACAGGTGGATTTGATTAATGGCTGACAAAATTTCTATTCATGTGAAATGTTTTTCACATATCAAACAGGCTCTCGGGGTTGATGAACTGAATCTTACTGTTTCTGCTGGTTCCACATGCTCAGATTTGGAAAAAGAAATCAGGACAATGGCGCAAGGTAAGCTTGATGATATTTCATTTCGCTTTGCTGTCAATTTGGTTTATAAACCAAATGATCAGGTATTGGAAAACGGAGATGAAGTTGCACTTATTCCACCGGTTCAAGGAGGGTAGTATGCTAACCTGAATAATTCATCAGCAAACGTAACAGGATTGTAAGTGCTTCCGAAATGTCGGGACAAGATACAGAAAAGTTGCTGATGAATTATTCACCGTTTGGTCCCGACATAATATGTCGGGAGGTTAACCCCGACACCGATCCTCCCGACAAAGTCGGGATTGGGAGTGTCGGCCCGCCCGCCTGCCGTCGGGCAGGGAGGGTGATATATTCATGAGCTCATGAATATATCAGGCTAAATGATATTTTTTCAATATGATTAAAACGAAAATTGTCAAAGGTATTATTGAACCGTATCCAAGCGGTGATAATCGCACAAATGATGGTGTAGAATTAACTTTTTCAGGACGTGTGCGTGATACGGAAGATGGGAAAAAAATAAAAGCTCTGGAATATGAATGTTATCGTGAAATGGCTGAAAAAGAGCTACGAATATTGGCCGAAGGAACCGTAAAATTTTTTTCTGTCCATGACCTTTACTGCCAGCATCGAATCGGGATCATTCCAGTTGGTGAATCTTCCGTTATCGTCCAAATTTGGTCCGAACATCGCCAAGAAAGTTTGAATGCCATGGAGTGGTTTATTACCCAGTTAAAAGATCGTGTTCCAATTTGGAAATGGGCTGTTTTTTCAAATGGGGCTAAAATACCGACTCGAGAAAATCCTTAATGAATATTTTTATAAATATACTTGATATTATATATGCTGGATGACAAATACAGTCAGGATAAAAGAGTTGGGGGAAGGAAGATGGAAATTTTGGATATGGTTCAGCCCTTTGCAAGCAGTGACCAAGATTCAAAGAGGATCTGGTGGTGGGATGGAGGTGTCCATCAGAACATCACATTTTCGGTTCACACCGATCCCATCTCAGGGATGCATTGTTGGCATCAGAAAGTACGGCTAACTTTCCCTGACTCAGATGAAAAGTATGGGGATATCTTTGCAGATACGAACAAAGCTCATAAATTTTACAAAAAATGGATGGCAATGACACGTCCTGGTCCCGGACCCAACGGGCTTCGACGGCCTCTCTGGATGGCACGTACGCTGAGGCCTGATGATAGTGCCTATTATAATTTGATTCGGGCAAGTTATTCCAATCGGACCGCCAGCCTGACTGATGTCTTGTGGGCTGGGCAGGCACACACAATCGACATAAGTGTTTTACTTTCTAAGGCTGTAATATTTAGTCCGGATAATGTATCTGAATTGGTCGACCTGCCCGACTACGCCGTTCAGGCGGGGACGTTTTGGTTTGTGCTTCGTTTGTAATTAATTTAAATTGAAATCGATTATAGAATAAGTAGCCGATTTTTAGGGGGGATGA
>JADFPG010000005.1 GCA_022562455.1 Fidelibacterota bacterium
GACGGTTTGATAAAGAGCCGGGAATAGATGAAGTTGTGGGATTGGACCTGATTTACCCAAAAGAATCATTCACCAAACTAAAATTTTACAAACAAGATTGTAACGGAGACTTGCACAGTATTTTCACAAATCACAAAATAGATGCGCTCATTCATTTGGTATACATTCTAAATATGACACATGATTCTGAGGCGATGTACCGGATAAATGTTGGGAGTGTGGAAAATATTCTTAACTATGCTGAGGAATATGGTGTTCGACGGATTTTGGTGACCAGTTCTGCAACAGCTTACGGAGCTCATCCGGACAATCCCGACATACTTACTGAGGCTCATCCTTTGCGGGGTAATGAAGATTACCAGTATGCCCTGGACAAGACGATTGTGGAAAAGAAACTCCAAGAATTTGGTGAGAAGCATCCTGAAGTTGACATTATTATTGCTCGACCTGCCATCGTTTGTGGAGCTCATATCGGGAATTTTATTTCGAGATATATAAACAAGGCTCTTGTTCCTTTGGTAAAGGATTGTGACACAGAAATGCAATTTTTACACGAAGAAGATGCTGCGGAAGCATTATATCATCTTGCAACAAAAGCTCCTGACGGCGTCTATAATTTAGGTCCACCCAATACAATCCATGCTGCAAAGATCGCACAAATTCTTGGAGGGAAACCGATTTTTTTTGGTTCTCGGTTACTTAAAACGATGACGGGATTAGCGTGGAAATTTCACATTACTTCGCTCACAGAAGCGCCCGCAGCGATGATTGATTTTCTTCAATATCCATGGGTTGTAGATGGCGGTAAAGTTGAGCAAAAGACAGATTTTCGCTATCAATATTCTTCTGAGGATGCCATCCGAGCATTTGCTGAGGCGCAAGCGAAGAAAGATTAATACTGTCAAAACTACATCCTTAATTAAACGTATCGGAATTTCTCCACCCACAGGGTCCTTCGGACAGGATTCTTCAGAAATGTTTATCAATGGTGAAATTAGTTATTGGTTATTTGTTATTGGTTACTGGTATTACCGCTCCACCCTTGTACAGTCGCTTCGCTCTTTACATGGCAGGCACTCACTACTCACCACTCTACCAGTTACCAGTCACCAGTTCCTCAGCCTTTTTCCCCACAGCGTCCTGTCCGCAGGATCCTTTGGACATCCTGTGGAAAAATATCCTAAAAATAGCGGCGTTGACTATATAGCTTTAGCATTTCTATCCCTTTTATCTCTCTCCGTGGGGATAACCGGATATCTTGGTGGGGAACTCGTGATGAGATATGGTGTCGGTGTGGGACTATAGTGCAGCGACGTCAGTTCCTCCAATCATTATCCGCTCTCTTATTCCTTCAACCTTTTCCCAATAGGCGAAAGAGATATGATCCAATCTTTGATGATTTACAGCTCAAAGTTTGTGATGTACATATGCACCTCATCGGATTAAGTCCTAAGAATGGTTGCTATGTTAATAACAAGACACAAAAGTCAATTGTTTATAGATTACAGAAATTATTTTTAAAAATTGATTCGAATGGATCTCTTGAAGACCAGGATCGCCAATATGTTGACTGGTTGATTTCTACCATTGAGTCTTCCCCCGATCATCATTCCGGAATACTTCTTGCTATGGATGGCGTGTATGATGCAAGTGGCAGATTGGATGAGGTTCAAACCCCATTTCTTATACCAAACGATTACCTCTTTAACATTACCGATCGGAGTCAAAAACTTTTTCCCGGTGCATCCGTAAACCCTCATCGCCGTGATGCCCTGACTGAACTGGATCGGGTAGCAGAAAAGGGGGCAATATTTATCAAGTGGATTCCAAATAGCCAGGCAATAGATCCATCAGATAAAAAATTGATCCCGTTTTATAGAAAGATGGTGGAAGTAGGTTTACCTCTACTTTCACATTGTGGCACGGAATATGCGATTCCGGCATATGATCAGAAATTAGGAAATCCGAAGTTATTACAATTGCCTCTCGAGGAAGAAGTAAAGGTAATTGTTGCTCATTGCGCTGTGGAGGGGCGTGATGAAAACGGCTCATACTTTTTCCATTTTCTGGAAATGCTCGAATCCTATCCGAATCTGATGGGAGAGATATCAGCACTTAGCCTTCTCCATAAAATTCACCGCCTCCGTTATCTATTGGATAATCCATCGTACTTTGACCGGCTTTATTACGGAAGTGATTTTCCCCTCCAATTTTTTCCCGCCACCAGTCCGTATTATTTCCTCGGACGGATGACTCTTGAAGAAGCGGCAGAAATTCAGGCAATTGATAATGTGTTGGCTCGAAATGTTGCTACACTTTACAAGATTGGGGTTCCACGAGATTGCCTGGAGCGGGGGTTGGAACTATTAAAATAATGGTAACTATTCAGGCTTAGCCTTAGCCTCATGTTCGTTGAGACTTACGATAAACGACCCTGAAGGTTCGGGGTTACAAATAATGAATCAATCAATTAACTCCATGTTTCTTATTGCACTTGCTCTATTTTCTCTAATTGTGATTGAAATTATCCGTCGAAATTGGAGATTGGCAGTTTTGGTTTCCATTATTGTTCCCGGTACACTTTCTCGTCTCTTGGCGGCGCTTTTGCCATCAGTTTTTATGGAAACTACACACTATATAGGGGTGAAAGGGGAAAAGATACCCATGAGGATATATCATCCCAAGAAATCCGGTAGACGACCGGTTTTTATTATCTATCCGGGTGCATCCCCTACAGGTGAGGAGCATGAAGCATTAAATATATTGGGTGAAGGAATGGCAAAATTGGGTTTGAGAGTGTTTTTACCGCGATTGTCTGCCTTGAAGGATGTTCTTATTCAGAGTGAAACTACTGAAGAAATCATCAAAGCATATCGTCAGGTGGGTCAGAGATCGGATGTTAATCCCGAGAAAATTGCCGTGGTGGGAGTTAGTTTTAGTGGTAGCCTCGTGATAAAGGCTTTTGCCGAGGAGTCAATAACTACCATGCCAGCTTGTATATTATCTTATGGGAGTTATTTTGACATTGTAAATACATTGAGATTTGCTTTAACTGGTGATTTTAGCGACGGGAATGACCAGTATCATATAGATCCTAATGAGTGGGGAAGAATTGTGTTTTTCCATAATCATTTGGATCTGCTGGAAGAACATCTAAATCCTGAGAGAGTACGTCCTTACTTTTTAAAGTTGGTGCGGAATGATAAGAATGGAGCTGAAGATGCATTTAAAAAGATGTCTGAACAGGAGCAAGAATTTGTTCGGAAGATTGTAGATGGGAATCGAAAAGAGACAATGGAATTGGCAGAAGAAATTCTTCCGAAATTGAAAGATGTAAACATAGCATTGTCTCCCAGGTATTTCATCAATAAAATCAACTTTCCACTTTTTCTTATGCATGGATCACAGGATAATATGGTTCCCTTTACAGAAACTGTTAAATTCAGCCGGATTTTGAGATCAGAGGGAAAGAATGTGAAAACATATATAAGTCATCTATATGGGCATTCAAAAGTAGATGTATATAAAAAGGGAATTAAATTCTTGGTGAAGGAATTGTGGAATATGGGGTCATTCCTGAATAAGGTGTTAAATACGGTTTTTTGATGACTGAATCGGTCAGCTGACGGACAGCGTCCGTTGGCTAACGGATTGGATTTACGTTTTCACACAACCTCTGAAACTGTGAGTTAATCTCATCCCGATGCTTTGGGACAACTTTATAGACAGACACTAATTTCAGTGATTTTACTGAAAATTTTCTCGACGAGCACTCCGTCGAAAGAACTTGACTTTCTCGACGAAAGCGTATAAAATTCTCGTCGGTAAAATAAATAAGCTTTTCTTAACTCAATTGAAGGAGAAAGATAATGGCTGAAAAAGTAAAAACAACTGGCGTAAGTAAAACCTCAGGCTATCTGTATTACCTCGGAAAGGACGGCAATGTATGGCGTTCAAAGATGGCTCGCGCTGGTAAAGGCGGCGGGAATGCCGAAAAAGTCGCAGATGCTGGTGTTACCAGAGAAGGTGGATATCTCTATTTTATCGATAAAGATGGAGATGTCTCTCGCGCGAAAATGGCAAGAGGCCGTAAATAACCTCGCGGTAGGTTATTGATTTTAAAAACCCCCAATATTGGGGGTTTTTTTATTGACCAAATCTTCTTAAAATTATCTTACTTGATACAAGTTAGCAGGTGAAAAAGAAATCCTTAATAATTTAATGGTACTTTAACAGTTTGATTCACCTTGCGGTGTTTAAAATAAAGTGATTAGAAAATATTCAATCAGAAAAATCATCGGGTATCTTCTCATATCACCCTGGATTGTATTAGGGCAAGTGGATTATATCTCAGAAATACAGACGCTCATTTTTGACTCCACATGGATGGAACCAGGTATGCATGAGATTTTGTGGTGGGGAGAAGATAGATCCAATCAGTATGTTTCCAGTGGCATATATATTCTCCGGATCAGACAAGGAAGCACGACATTTTCTAAAAAATTAGTACTGATTAAGTAGAGTTCATTCGTTCACTGGGAAATACAAGTATTGAAAAAATTAGTGGTTTTTGGAGGGATAATTTTATTTTTATCAAATTGTACCGATTTAGGTACTGGGTCAGGAAAAAGTAAAAATGGCAGTGAAGTTTCTTTTGCTGAGGATATACAACCAATTTTTAATGCTTATTGCGCATATGAGGGGTGTCACGTTGAAGGTCATATCACAGGTCTCAATCTTTCTGGGGGAATCAGTTACAGCAATCTTGTGAATGTTTCCTCTGCATCGTATTTTCCTTTAATAAGGGTTTTTCCGACGGAGCCGGATAGTTCGGTTCTCTATTTAAAAATAACAGGAGATCCTTCTGTAGGCCAGGTAATGCCGCCAAAAGACCCGGTATTAAATATTAACCAGATTAATTTGATTGAGGAGTGGATATTGGATGGTGCAGAAAATAACTGATTTTCCATTATGTATTATCGTGTGCTTTCTTTTCGGAGTTTTAGGGTTGCATTCCCTCGAAGCAATACCACGATTTGCCGTCGTAAATGGGACGAGCTGCAGCACTTGTCACATCAGCCCAACGGGATCCGGATTAAGGAATGACTACGGAATAGCAATTTTCTCAATGGATGAGCTTCCGGCGTTGCCGGGTAGAAAATGGACGGATGAAAGTTTTTCTGGTTTGATTACCGACCATCTACAATTGGGGGCAGATTTCCGCTTGCAATTTTTTGGATATACGGAAGGTGATACGGCCCAAAAAATAGCTATTTTTCCAATGCAGTCGGATATATATGGATATATTGAAGTCAATCGAATTATGGATGTCTATGTGGAATTGGATTTAATTCGTAATAATTCTGAAATTTGGACATCCCTAAATCTTTTTCCGAATGATGGATATATACGGATTGGGAAAAAAATCCCCCATTATGGACTTCCATTAGATGACCACACATCATTTGTACGGGGCGGTAATATTCGACGTAACTATGGTTTAACAAAAGAAGGCATGCCTTTTTCTCCATTCACCCCTGTACCCGGTATGATTGAGATTGGGGTGAATCTGTCTGATTTCTTTCTTACATGGAGCATTTCCAACGGATATGTTCTGGGTCGGGATCAGAGGTATGGGTTCGGTGAGTCAATTTCAGATAAAACCGTGACAGGGCGGATTGAATATTCCAAAGCATATACTTCATGGTCTGTTCTTGCTGGCGGGTCAATCATGAAGGAGCAGGATTTTTCTATGTGGGGACTTTTTGGCGGAGTATCCCGTGGGAATGTAAGCTGGGAAGGAGAAGTAGACCTTGCAGAAAATTGGGCGAGTAAAGATCCATCTCTTGCTTCCTATAGCCAATTCTCATGGCAGTTATTACAGGGATTGCATTTATTAACGAAATATGATTTTTTTGATCTGGATGTGAGTAGGAAAGGAGAATGGGTCTCAAGATTTTCTGGCGGCATTGAATTTTTCCCCGTTAGTTTTCTGGAAATAAAAGCTCAAGTTCGTGTCACAAATACATCGGAACTTGAAATGATGTCAAAACCGGAATATCTGCTTCAATTTCACACTTGGTTTTAGGAGGTAGTTAAATGAAACAATACAAACTGCACGTTACTTGGATGGTAATTACTGTCGGAATCCTTTCGGCACAGGAATTGAAAAATGTTCAAGTTCTTCCATTCGAGACGAAGAAAGACTTAATGGTTTACATGAAAACTAAAGTAGCGAAGTCTTTAGGTGTGAAGTGTAATTTCTGCCATAATATAAAAGACTATTCATCAGATGAAAAAGCTCACAAAACCATTGGTCGTGAAATGATGAAGATGGTAATGGATATCAATGAAAATGTAATGGCTCCTTTTAAATTTGATCCGATTTCTTGCTGGACTTGCCACCGTGGAGATGAATCTCCGGAAAGAGATATAGCTGATACAAAAGAGAAAAAACAGCACAAACATTAATAGAATTTCGAGGAAAACTAATGTTACCCAACAATGTTATTAAATTTGCCCAAGCTAACCAGGATAGGTTTATCGAAGAATTAAAAGACCTGGTTAGAATTCCAAGTATTTCCAGCAGTAAAGATCATGTTCTAGATGTTCACTATTGTGCAGAATTTTTAAAGGATAAAATGTTGGAGATAGGTCTTGAGCGGGCAGAGATTTTTGAAACTCAAGGGCATCCGGTTGTATATGGAGAATGGTTGGGAGCTCCTGAAAAACCCACTATTATCATTTATGGTCATTATGATGTCCAACCTGTCGATCCAATTGACCTATGGGATACGCCACCGTTCGAGCCTGAAATTAAGGACGGAAGAATGTACGGACGAGGCACAGTAGATGACAAAGGACAAGTCTACATTCATTTCAAAGCCATTGAGTCATGGATGAAAATACATGGTTCTCTTCCGCTGAATATTAAATTTATTGTTGAGGGAGAAGAAGAGATAGGAAGTGAAAATTTCGAGGACTTCCTGAAACCAAATCGTAAATTATTATCCTCAGATTATGCTGTTATCTCCGATACACCGATGATCAGAAAAGGGTACCCAAGTATCTGTTATGGTTTACGGGGATTGGCTTATTTTCAAATTAATCTAAGAGGATCAAAGCAAGATTTACATTCAGGATCTTATGGTGGTTCTGTTATCAATCCGATTCATGTTTTATCACAAATGGTGACTCTATTGAAAGATGAAAATGGTCGAATCCTCATTCCTGAATTTTACGAGGATGTTGTTGATGTGTCTCCTGGGGAGAGAAAAGCTTTAGCCTCTCTACCTTTCG
The DNA here is from genome assembly GCA_022562455.1 of Fidelibacterota bacterium. GTDB lineage: Bacteria > Fidelibacterota > Marinisomatia > Marinisomatales > SCKK01 > SCKK01. Next base: position 7,300 of record JADFPG010000005.1, read on the forward strand.
ATGAAGAGTCGTATAGAGAAGGAATTGGTGTTAAAAAACTTTTTGGGGAATCCGGATATTCTATCCTGGAAAATATTTGGTGTCGTCCTTCTTTAGATGTTTGTGGGATATGGGGTGGATTCACAGGCGAAGGGTCAAAAACCATTATTCCTTCTGAAGCCCACGCAAAAGTCAGTATGAGGCTGGTACCCAACCAGACTCCGGAAAAGATCGCAGAATTATTTGAAAGATACATTCATTCAATTACTCCTCCTGAAGTGGAAATTACCATCGATAGAATGCACGGTGGGATGCCATATCTTGCTGATACTAACCATCAAGTTTTTACTACTGCAATTGCTGCACTGAAAAAAGGATTTAATGCTGATGCCGTCTTTATTAGAGAAGGGGGATCCATTCCCATTGTTCGGACCTTCCAAGAAACATTGAATATTCCCTGCCTGCTTCTCGGTTTTGGACTCCCTAATGAGAATGCCCATGCCCCAAACGAATGGCTGGATTTGGAAAATTTTAAAAACGGTATTTTAAGTTGTATATATCTTTATGAAGAAATATCGAATCTTACCTCATATTAACTGGATCGTACCTGCCTCCCGAAACTTCGGGGTCATTCAGGCAGGTAGGAATTTTCATTTTGTTTATAAAGGTTATTTGTTCTGGTAGCAAACAGAACCTTACAGGTCCGGGCCGACCTGTCAGGTTTAATAATTTGATTGTAGATTAGAACGAAGTTTTGAACCTACGAAGAATATTTTTCCCCCTGATAATTGTTGTCTGTTTTTCAAGAGCAACTGAGAATCAGATTCCCCATCCCATTGTACACCATATTGTTATACGGGGAAATCAAGTAACGAAGGAACATATTATTCGTCGTGAAATTCAGCATCAGGTAGCTTCACCCTTCGATTCACTTATCGCAATTGAAGACAGAAACCGTATTGACAACCTTGGAATTTTTAGTGAAGTGACATTCTTTTTAACACAAAGTGATAACGGTTCGAATATATTAACGTACCTGGTGGTTGAAACGTGGAGGTATATTCCATTTCCTGTGATCATTTATGAGGAGCAGACGGGTTGGTCGTACGGAGCGGGGTTGACTGTGAATAATTTCCGAGGTCGGAATCAAATATTTCAGGTTTTGGGAGCATTTGGAGGGACAGAATTCGGTGGGTTATTTTTTCATGATCCCTGGATTACCGGAGATCATATTTCAATACAGGGACACCTTTTTACCACACTTTACAACCATCCTTTCTTAAAATACGACTATAGAGAAATAGACAGTGAAATAACAGTTGGCCGGTATTTTGGGTATCATTGGAAAGTATGGGTGACCGGAAGCCTTGAAAAGCGGTGGGTAAGTTACGTTGAAAACGTGGGTGAGGATTTTCAACACAATTATTTTCAAACAAAGTTTAAGCTTATCTATGATACACGTGACATTTATTTGGATCCGGCGAAGGGTATATTAATTTTTAATGAGATTCGTCCCGAATTTGGTCTGGGGAAAACGGAACCCTATAACAACATTTGGGAAACCCAGATCAGCGGGTATCGCACTCTAATTCCAGGGAAGAAGAAGTGGGTATTGGGCGGATCATTATTTTTTCATAAATATTTTGGAAAAGAAATTCCGTATCGGATTCAATGGGTAGGCGGAACTCAAAGTGTCAGGGGATGGCGTATAATTACTCCAGATGATGTTGAAGAGAACTATCGAGTAGGTTTAAATAGTTATTATGCATCTTTTGAATTGCGGCAGACACTTGTTCCGAAGTATCTTACATCTGCTAATACCGAGTTTGGCGTGATACTTGCGGAATTTCTGGATGTGGGCGCTGCTGATGACAAGTTTTTCACAATGTTAAAAAAAGAACCTATATTTGGAACGGGTATAGGAGTGCGATTTTTTGTTCCGGGAGGGGGGCTATTACGAATTGATTATGGTTTTGGGTATTATAAAGGGAAATGGCAGTCAGGTACGTGGCATATGGATATAGGTCATAAATTTTAACAGGTATTAATACGAATTAATGTCAGTTATTGGAAAATTCAACGATTTTGTAAACCGTTTTTACGACGATTATTTCAGATTTAATCCCACCTTAGGTCGCCAGATGGGATTCCATAGATACTTGGGTAAGGTCCCGGATTTTTGTTATGAAAATGTTATGGGAATTGTCAAACGTCTTCAATTCTATCAGATTGAAGTCAATCGGCTTAGAAAGGAAGAATTTACCTCTCAACAGAAAGCAGATTTAGTTCAACTGGAATTGACGATCAATTATGAGCGTTTCCAATTACAGCAGTTAAGAAACTGGGCTGAAAATCCAATGAGTTATAGTGGACACCTTGATGTTAGTCACTACTTGCTGAGAAATTATGCCCCATTGGAAACGAGATTGAAACATACGATAGAACATTTATCACGAATTGAACGATTTTTAACCTGTCAGAAGTATAATCTCATAGCAGCCCAGCCAAAAATTAACCTGAAAACTGCGTTGGAAATGTATCAGGGTTTTATTGAATTTTATACCTTTGATGTACCAAAAGTTTTCAAATCTGTCACAAATGATTCGTTAAAACTCGAGTTAGAACAATCAATCCGTAAGGCTGTAGGAGCATTAGAGAAATTCTTGGCCTATGGGGAAAAAACACTGTTTCCGGACTCTACAGATGAATTTTCTATTGGTCGATTCAATTTTATTGATATGTTGCGATTTGGCGAAATGGTGGAGATTGATTTGGATTCTTTGTTGACCATTGGGGAAACCGACCTGCAAAAGAATAAAAAACAATTTGAAGAATTAGCATCTAATTTAATGCCAGGAATATCTCCCAGAGATGTTATGCTAAGTATTGCAAAGGATCATCCATCTTCAGACAAACTTATCTGTGACACAAGGGATATGCTGGAAAATATCCGGCAGTTTTTGTTGGATCGTGATATAGTAACTGTTCCATCTGAAGTTCGAATTCAGGTTGCTGAGACACCCGGTTTTATGAGGTGGGCATTTGCCATGTGTGATACCCCAGGTCCTTTCGAGAAAACAGCTTCCGAGTCTTTTTACTATGTAACCAATGTGCTGCCTGAATGGTCGGATAGAGAGAAGGAAGAGTGGCTGTCAAAATTCGACTACACCACCTTGGATAATGTGTCGGTTCACGAGGCATATCCCGGTCATTATATTCACTATTTACACACACTTTCTGCTCCTTCAAAAGTGTCAAAAATTGAAGGAGCATATTCGTTTTGGGAAGGATGGGCTCACTATTCAGAGCAAATGATGATAGAGGAAGGGTGGCATAAGGATGATCCGAGGTATCACCTTGCTCAACTTTCTGAGGCATTATTGCGGGATTGCCGGTTCATCTGTGCTATTAAGATGCATACTCAAAATATGAAAGTGGATGAGGCAACTCAATATTTCATGGAAAATTCGTATATGGAAGAAACTCCTGCAACAAAGGAAGCAGAGCGAGGTACTTTCGATCCGGGTTATCTTAATTATACTTTGGGAAAATTAATGATGCTAAAACTTCGTGATGACTGGAAGGCTCAGGAAGGAGACAATTATTCCCTCAAAAGGTTCCATGATACAGTTTTATCCTTTGGCGCTCCACCAATCCCACTGGTGAGAAAGCTAATGTTAAAAGAAGATGATGGGAAGATTCTATAGCAAGGAATAATCCTTTATTTTACCTGTCGATTTATCCTATTCATTTTCTTTATATCGTCTAAAACTTAAACCCTGTTTAATTTTATCATGGATTGAAGTGTGTTCAATAGCCAAGGAGCAAGATATAATCTTGTCCACAGGACCCTTAGGGCGTAATAACATCCATAAAAACAATTTCCATCTTACTTGTCAGAACCGAAAAATAGGTTTTATTAAACATTACCGGGATTTTCTGAATATCATCACCTTCTCAAAACGATTCTCTGTCCCATCTAACAGTCGTCGGATATTACTTCGATGGGTATACAATACAAAAAGTGGTATGATTAAAGAGAAAAATTTTAATGATGTAAGTGGGGGCAAAAGTCCAAATATTGAATAGAAATGAACGATTATTGGAAGAATAAGTGAAGCTGCAATTGAAGCTAAGGAAACATAACCCCAGATTATAAGCATGACTATGAACACAAACAAGCAGAATAGAACCGCAATGGGATAGAGTGCGATAATCATACCTGCAATAGTAGCGACACCCTTACCTCCTTTAAATTTTGTGAAGATACTAAATGTGTGACCGATAGTGGCAGACAGTCCTGCAAGAATATGAGTGATCCCAATATCAAGATCGATGTTAGGTGTCAACTCCAGTAAAATCGGTAGATAAGTAGTGGCAAGCCACCCTTTAAGAATGTCTACGGTGACTACGAGGAGAGCAGGTTTTAAGCCGAGGACACGATATACATTTGTAGCCCCCGCATTCCCACTGCCGTGTTCACGTATATCAATTCCTTTAAAAGTCTTTCCAGTTAATATGGCAGTGGGGAAGGATCCAATAATATACCCGATTAGAATTAATGTGATTAGACTAATCATTTTCGTAAGGATAAAATGTGATAGCATTGGGAACTTTTCAATACCATTATAGTAAATGTGATATCACTGCCAGTTCGGGGAGCTGTTTGTCTCACCCTCCTTAACCCCACATTAGCTTCCCGGGCTGGTTTTTATATGCCTGAATGGTAACCAATATTTAACTCTATAGAATTATACTGTACTTTCCCGCCTGCTTGTCCGCCTTCTTTGTGGCGGGAATGATCCCGAAGTTTCGGGAGGCAGGAAACCTGAATAATTTTAATGTCAATTTAGCTATAGATTTTAGTCTGTGGCTGAAATTTCAGTTTTGGTGGGCGCCAGCATTCCCCCTGAAATAATTGCTTTTAATCCTTGTTCTACCGAAATGTTAGCATCAATAGCATCCTGTTTTTGTAAAATGATCAAAACTCCTGATGTAGGGTTCGGCGTGGTTGGGACAAAAAGATGGAAATAGTCCTTACCATCTTTATCTTTTGACTCTCCCGTTACAAATGCCATTGTCCACAACCCTTTTCTCGGATATTGGATGTAGACTGTTTTCTGGAAGGCACGGCTTGAAGACCCTCCAATCGCTTGCGTGATTTGTTTGGCTGTGTTGTAAATCGTGCTTGCCACGGGAATTTTTTCCAGAATTCTTTCTCCCCAATACACAAGCTTTCTACCAAGGAAATTTGTAACTACTACTCCAAGAATGAAAACAAACCCTAATGAAACAATAAGACCCAACCCTGGGATATGGAAAGGTAAAATTTTGTCAAGGAAAGGAGAGGCAAAACCATCAAAAAAATTGAAAAGAACTTTTATGATCCATACTGTGGCAGCAATGGGTACAAGTGTTGCAAACCCTGCCATGATTTTACCCCGAATATTTTTTAATATGCTTGCCATAGATTAGCCAAAGTTACATTTGAAATAACAATTGGACAATAATAAGGGAGTGCGAAGATTAACCTCTCAGTTATCAGTAGGTTTTTTAAAAAGATATAAGATTCAAGGCTCAAAGTTCAAAGTTTTTGTCATTAATACCTTAAGTGCCACGCACTTTCAAAGTGCGTGGCACTTCGGTTTCAGAAAATTCCACCGAGAAACTTCCATGTAATCCTCACCCAAAACTGAAGCATTACAGTAAAGAAAGGAGAGGTTTCTATCAGAAACAATTTCAGTTACGTTTACAAAGCACCTTCAAGCTCAAGTAGCCAACGTTTCATTGTTAGCCCACCGCCGTATCCACCTAATGACCCATTACTCGCAACGACCCGATGGCATGGGATGATGATTGGGATAGGATTATTGGCATTAGCGTTTCCAACAGCCCTCACTGCCTTTGGATTATCAATCCGGTACGCAATTTGTTTGTATGAAGCTGTCTTACCATAAGGGATATTTTTAACTGCCATTAAAACCTTTTTATAAAAAGGTGAAGATTGCAAGTCTAAAGGGAGACTGAATTTCTTAAGCTTTCCTGTAAAATACTTTTCCAGTTGATTTATTTCATTATCCAATGCTTTGAGATTTTTAATGACATTCTCGTCGGGGAATTGAGTTGCCGTCCAATTGGTAAAGGATTCTTCATCGTCTGACGGTAATCCAATTCGGCAGATACCTTTTTCAGTTTTTGCTATCAGTATTTTCCCAATAGGTGTGTCTATTGAGGTATAATGAATCATATTGTTTTAAGGTCTTTCGGTAGTATGGGTAGTTTTCTGATTCGTTTCCCTGTGGCGGCAAAAACAGCATTGGCTACAGCTGGTGCAATAGGAGGTAAACCTGGTTCGCCCACGCCGCCGGGTGATTCGCTACTGGAGACAATATGCACATCGATTTGAGGCATTTCATCCATTCGCAATATTTTAAAATTGTGAAAATTGCTTTGTCGTACGCGGCCATTTTTAATAGTGATTTTACTTTTTATTGTAGCGGTTAGACCGTATGCAATGGCGCTTTCGACCTGTGCTTCAACAGTATCCGGATTAATAACCTGCCCACAATCAATGGCGCAGACCACCCGGTGAACCTTGACACCTTTCTCCTCGTTAATTGAGATTTCTGCCACTTGAGCTACAAAAGAACCAAAGGATTCATGACAACTGATTCCCTGGTAGTGACCTTGTGGTAAAGGATTTCCCCAACCTGATTTATTGGCAGCTAATTTTAATACATTGGCATGGCGTGGCGAATTTGATAGCAGCTTGAGGCGAAATTCAAATGGATCTTCTCCAGCAGATTCTGCCAATTCATCTAAAAAACATTCATTGGCAAAAGCATTCTGTGAATGATAGACAGACCGCCACCAACCCACAGGGATGGCTGTGTTGGCCATTTTATAGTCTATTAATATGTTTGGTATCGTATAGGGGAGATCCTTAGCGCCATGCAAGGCTACCCTATCGAGTTTTTCCTTAAAAGGTATTGGGAAGGTGATATATTCAGAGAAAATGATAGATGGAGCAATAATCCGGTGTGACCATGCAATTAACCTTTTATTGTTATCAAATCCACCTTGTAGAATATGTTTGCTTGCAGGTCGATAATAATCATGATGAATATCATCTTCCCGTGTCCATATTAGTTTAACAGGTTTGCCTGCTTTTTTTGAAATCTGAACAGCTTCTGTCACAAAATCGTTAAATGCTCGCCGCCCAAAACCACCACCAAGGAGAGTGACATTAACTTTAATTTTATCAAGTGGAAAACCTGTCAATTTTGACACTACTTTTTGAGCGCTTTGTGGTCCTTGTGTAGGGACCCATATCTCGCAATCATCCCGATGTACATCTGCAACACAGCTCATAGGCTCCATGGTCGCATGGGCTTGAAATGGGACTTCATACGATGCCTGGAGAGTAGAATGGGATAGCTCTAACGCTTTTTCCACATTTCCATCTTTTCGACCCACTGCTCCTTTTTTTTCGCTTCTTTTGTTAAACAGTTGGGTAATTTTTTTACTGCTTAAATCTCTGTTTGTACCTTCATCCCATGTAACATTCAGCAATCGTTTACCTTTTATTGCAGCCCAGGTTGACTTAGCCAAGACAACAACACCCCTGTCAATTTCAAAGACATCGACCACATCATTCGACTGAAGCGTTGCATCAGCGTTGAAGTGTTTGACCGTTCCTCCAAACACCGGACAACGAGAAACTGTTGCATAGTGCATATCAGGCAGTTTTACATCATTACAGTAGAGAGCACTTCCGTTTACCTTGCTGGGAGTGTCTATCCGTGGTATGGATTTTCCAATTATTCGAAAGTCATCCGGATTTTTTAGGGACACATTAGAAGGAATTCGGATCTTGGAAGCTGTATTTACCAATTCCCCATATGTAAACCGTCTGCCTGAGGGACGATGGACCACGGTTCCCTTATCGGAGTAACATGATTTAATACCTACATTCCACTTCTTTGCTGCTGCCATTATTAACATCATCCGACCAGTGGCACCTGCTTTTCGTAATATTTCCCAGGATGTTCGAACAGAACGACTTCCGGAAGTATTTTGCGAACCATACTTCTTAGGATGGGCAGGCGCCTGAACCATTTGAACGGTTGCCCAATCAATATCCAATTCCTCTGCCACAATCATGGGCAAAGATGTCATAACACCCTGCCCCATTTCTGATTTTGCCACCATGATCGTAGTGGTACCGTCTGTATCGATTTTCAGCCAGGCGTTTGGCTCAAAGTCCAGTGGTGAATCGGTTTCAGCAGCAAGTAGTCGATCTCGATACGGCAGGTAAAATCCGAGTACAAGTCCTGCTCCTGCTGCTGAGGATACTTTTAGAAAATCCCGGCGGCTGATTTTAGAAGTGATGGTCATGTTACATTACCTGTGCTGCTTTATGAATAGCACGACGAATTCTTTGATAAGTACCACATCGGCACAGGTTCATTCTCATTGCCACGTTTATGTCTTCATCAGTTGGATGGGATTTCTCTTTCATCAGTGCAGCAGCCGTCATTATCTGCCCCGATTGGCAATAACCACATTGAGGAACCTCTTCTTCAATCCAGGCAAGTTGGAGGGAATGTTTGCTATCAACGGAAAGACCCTCAATCGTAGTAATCTCCATTTCCACAGCATATTCGACAGGAGTCATGCATGACCGTGTAGCCTCACCATCCAAAAGGATGGTACATGCTCCACATAGCCCTCGACCACAACCGAACTTTGTTCCGGTCAGTCCCAGCGTATCCCTTAAGATCCACAGTAAAGGGGTTTCAGGATCGACGTTGACACTATGGGCTTTTCCGTTGACTGTTAATGTGAATTGGGACATGTGGTACTTACGTTTTGGATTGATTAAAAGTAACAGATAGTAGATGGGTTTACAAGAATAATTGCTTTATCCTTATACACTTTTTCAATTTAGCCAAAATTGTTACATCATCGTAAAAAACCTAGTTCTATATACTGTTAAATCTGAAATAAAATACACTAATTGGTATGATGGTACCCCGATTCATATTTTTTATAAAAGGATTACTATTTGGTTTCTGAATGAAAACGGTGGTTGATCATCCCGAAGTTTCGGGATTCGAGGAATACTTTTCGTTCAGACACTGGTTAGGGTATAATTGTGAGTATTATCACACCACAAATAATCCGCATAGTTTAAATTTATTTAGAAAATATGAGGAAAGAATCCATCATGAAAGTAATATTTAATTTAGGCTTAGCCGTAATGGTCTTGGCTCTGTTTCGCTGTGGTGACAACGGAACCGGTCCTGAGGATCAGGAGACCGATGGCAACGTTTCGTTAAGTATGGGGGTTCCAGCTACACTTTCCAATCTGAACCGTGTTACTAGTTTTGCGCAAGCCATCACCATCTCCCGGGTCAGGCTCCTCATGGAAGAGGTAAAGCTGAAAACATCAGAAGAAGACACAGCAGATTTTAAGATCGGACCGTTGGTTGTGGATTTGAACTTGGAAGGGAATGTCACTGAGATCGGGGTCGGGTCTATTCCAGCCGGGAGTTACAATAAGTTTGAGTTTAAGGTGAAGAAACTGGATGCGGATGATGTGGATACAAATGATCCCCAATTCATGGATTTCATAGGGACGGAAAGAAGTATCATCATTGGAGGAACCTACGATTCAGAATCGTTTACACTACATATTGAAGAGGAATTTAAGCAGGAAATTGAGTTTCTTATCTCCATTGAGATCCTGTATGAGACTTCTCTCACTAACCTGACCCTACTTGTCAATACCGGTAATTGGTTTATTGATCCTGAATCATCCAATGAATTGGATCCGACAGATCCATCCAACTTAAGCCAGATTATAGAAAACATCGATAACTCCTTTATAGCCTTTGAAGACGATGATGAAGATGGCGAACTGGAATTTGAAGGGATGGTGTCCACGGTTTATCTGGATAACAATAGTTTCACGCTTATGAAGACTGGATTGATGGTCGTAACAGATAATGCAACAATCTTCGAAGGGTCCATCACCAGCTTAGACAGTGTCAATACCTTGCTTTCCCAAGGAAACGAAGTAAACGTTGATGGAGAAGGAAGTCAGCAATCAGACAAATCCATATTGGCTTCTGAAGTCAAGTTTGAAGTTGAAGATTAGTGATTTGGATGCATAACGTCCTAAGACAATAAAGAAGCGTCGGTTACTCAAATCCGTGCCACAAATAATATGTCACCAGTCCCCGCCACGGTTTCCAGTTTTCCGCAATCTCTCTTACCTGGGTTTCTGTAGGTCGTTCTTCCAAGTGATAACATCGCTGGACAGCTTTTTGGAGTCCGATATCTCCTGCAGGCACAAGATCAGTTCTGTTAAATCCTATCATCGCTGCATATTCAGCAGTCCACCTGCCCACCCCATAAATTGACATCAATACTTCAAGTAATTCATCGTCTTTAAAAGATGTCCAGTGATCTAATGAGTATTCACCCGACACTATTCTTTTCGCTAACCGAATAATGAACCGGCTTTTCGATCCTGAATATTGGAGTGGTCGTAGCGCATCCTCTGGGAGATTAGCTATTTTTTCAGGGGTTGGGAATGTCCACAATTCACTGTTGTCAGTAAAGTGTAACCCGTAATGCGTAATCAATCTGTGTTTAAGAGTAGTAGCAAAAGCGACATTGAGTTGCTGATCTGTAATTGCTGTAATTAGGGCTTCAAAAGGAGATTTTTGGTACATTCTCAATCCATTTAATCTTTCAATTAATGGCGCCAGATGGGGATCCTTTTTTGCGAATCGGTGAAACTGGATAATGTCCTGATTTAGTCCGAAACGATTTTTCAATTCTAAAATAACAATCTGCTGTAATTCTGAATCCCGATTATCAATTTCTATGGTCAGTTCACCATCATGTTTTTCCTGAGTAACAGTGACCAACTGACCAGAGAGAACAGTGTAATATTTTTTGTTTTTTAATTGTTCAGTAAGACCAAATGGTTCTCGAGTTAGATCTCCAAGCCCAATATATAAATTAAAAGGACCCTTGGGATCAAGAGTGAAAATCATCAAATAGTAGTTCCAGAGGGGGTTTTCTGAGTTGAATTAATAATGAATACACCTCCCAGAACCAAAGCGGAACCAGCTATCATTAATGGTGTGAGTGTTTCATTGAGAAAAACCCATCCAAGAATGAGAGCGATAACAGGGGGTATCAATGCAACAGTGGAAATTTGTGTGATGGTAAGATGACCGAAGAGCCAAAAGAAAATAGACCAGGCAATCACCGATCCAAATACCGCAAGATATAAAAGGGCAGAGACGTTTGGAAAATCCCAAATCATATTTTGGGGATTCTCTACTAAAAAAGATGTGGGTATCAAAATCAGGGCAGAAATGCTTTGAGAGACAGTGTTTAAATGTAAATGAGGAATCTCAGATTGGTGAATTTTATAGAAGATGTTTGGCCAAACTGCAATTACAACAGCAAAAAGGACAGCCCAAACACCGATCATTTGAAAGTTACTTGATGTTCCATCCTGTGGTCGAAAAATAAAAAATGTCCCGATTAACCCAATTGTTCCTCCTAATATTATTTTCATATTGAGACGATTACCAGGAATCATAAAATGAGCCATGATTGCTATGAAGATTGGAAGGGTTGCCCATAGTACTGAAGACATCCCTGAATAGATAAATTGTGTTCCCCAATAAGTCAGGGAATAAGAACATCCAAAATTTAATATCCCAAATGCAAGATACGCTTTAATGGCATTCGGAGTCAGGATAAGTGATTCTTTTCGCCATAAGAAAATGGACCACAAAATAATACTGGAGATGCCAAATCGGAGTCCAACACCCAAAATAGGGGGTGTACCCGTAAGGCTAATCTTTAATACAATCCAGGTGGTTCCCCAAATAACACAGAGAGTCAGATAAGCGATTAATACTTTAGACCGCATTATGGTTTATGTGTATCCCGACCAGGGGTAGTCGGAAGTGATGATTGGTGATTGGTGAGGGGTAACTGGTAAGCGGTGAGCGCCTGCCCCCTTGCCCTGGAGGGCGGGTAGGCAGGTGATATAGCGGATTGGTCTTATCGTTGCTTTTCGCCAAATCGTTCATGCCATAGGACAAGTACAGGGCTGGCGATAAAGATAGAAGAATAGGTTCCGACGATGACGCCAATGATCATAGCGAAGGCAAAGTATTTAATAACTTCTCCTCCTGCAACATACAGCGTGAATACCACAACAAATGTGGTCGTAGATGTAATAATTGTCCGTGAAAGGGATTGGTTGATACTCCGATTAATAATGGTGTTGTATGATTCCTGTTTAAGCCGTTTGATGTTTTCCCGAATTCGATCGAAGACGACGATAGTATCATTGAGAGAATACCCTACGATAGTAAGAAATGCAGCTACAATAGCAAGTGAAATTTCATAATCCATGATTGAAAAAATACCCAAAGTAATGATTACATCGTGAACCAGTGCAACGATAGCGCCGATGGCGAACTTAAATTCGAATCGGATCGAAATGTAGATTAGAATACCTATCATAGCAGTTAGTATTGCAAAGAATGCTTTTCCCCTCAACTCCATACCGATTTTAGGTCCTACTGTTTCGACTCTTCGGAACTCGGGTGATTCTCGGGGGAGTTCCTCAAGGATGGCGTTCTCCAAATTTTCCACGAGGGTTTCAGTATCCTGACTTATTTTAATTCGGATCAATACTTCATTAGGTGCACCGAAAGTTTGTACATCACTTTTTTCAAATCCCATGTTCCGTAAGATACGCCTCAACTCAGGTAATTTTGCATCCTCGTTAAACCTGATCTGTACCAGTGTGCCTCCCTCAAAATCAATGCCCAACTTGGGTCCTCCCTGCAGAAGGAGAGAGATTAGTCCAGCCAGAATAATGGCACCGGAAATGACAAAGCCATATCTGCGCATTCCCAAAAAGTCAATGTTTGTCTGGCCTAAAAATTTCATATGCTTAAAGTAGTTAGCGTTCGTCTGGCGGTCATCATATTAAAAAATGTCCGAGTCAGGAAGATGGCTGTAAACATGCTTATTGTAACTCCCCAGAATAGAACAATGGCAAATCCTTTTACGGGACCGGTACCAAACTGCATAAGTACCAATGCCGCTATAATGGTTGTCACATTAGCATCAATGATGGTGGTGAGGGCACGGGCATAGCCACTGTCAACGGCGGCTCTTACCGTTTTCCCTTTCAACAATTCTTCACGAATCCGCTCAAAAATAATCACATTAGCATCTACTGCCATGCCTACCGTAAGAATCAGACCTGCAATACCGGGTAGGGTCAAAGTAGCTTTCAACGTGGCTAAAATGGCAAGAACGAGAAGGATGTTCCAGATAAGAGCGAAATCTGCAATTAGTCCTGCCTTACGATAGTAGACAACCATAAATATCAGGACCAATGCAAAGCCGATGAGAATAGAACGGGTACCTTTTTCGATGGAATCGTGACCCAGTGAAGGTCCAATGGTTCTTTCTTCAATAATGTTGACAGGCGCCGGTAAAGCTCCAGCCCTGAGGACGATGGCTATATCCTTAGCTTCATCCATATTGGCGAATCCTTCCACCGTTGTCTGACCTTGTGTGATCTTTGATCGAATGACTGGCGCCATGTGAACTTTTTTATCCAACACGATTGCAACCTTACGTCCTATGTTTGCCCCTGTAAGTCGGGACCAGGTTTTTGCTCCCTCGGAATTCATGCCGAGGCTGACAACGAATTGACCTGCTGCCTGACTTTCGGTGCCGCCAATGGTGGCTTTGGCTTCTGTGATAACACCACCCGTTAGTCCAGCTTCCGCTTCAAGATGATATAAGTGGTAAAATGATTCTTCTCTCCCCTTAACGGTAGAGAAAGTTTCTTTACTGTTACCCCAGGCAAACCTGCTATCTCCAGTAGCAAGGAGAGATTGTACTTTTACCATCTTAAGAATTTTATTTACGGCATAGATATTGCGCTCAGGGACGCCAATATCCCCACGAATATTCCTTAATAAAGCCGAAAATGGTCTTTTCTCGAAAAGCTGCCTGTCTACAAGTACACCTGATGCGTCACTTTCATCACCAAGACTCACCTCAACTTCTCCAAATAATTCGGATAAAGAAATTTCCTGTTCGTCGGCTATTCTGCTTTCAGTTACCTCAGTAGTATACTCAGTTTCTTCAACCTGATCAGCCTGTCCCAGAACATCTTCGAGCTCTTCACTTCCTTTTAGCACATTATCGATTCTTGTTAAAAGATTTTGCGTGATTTCCGGGTCTTTAATCAGAACAAACTCCAATAGAGCTGTGCTTTGGAGGAGTCCCCGTGCTCTCTCCGGATCATCGATCCCTGCAAGTTCAACGATAATTCGCCGATCGCCCTGTTTTTGAATGATGGGTTCGGATACACCAAACTGGTCGATCCGGTTCTGAAGTATTTCTAACGTCCTATCGATAGCATCAATAGCTTGGTCCTGGAGTACTGACTCTATGTCTTTAGAATCACTTACGAGATCGATATAATGCCGACTGAGCCGTAAGTTCCGGTCAGCAGCCTCCTGGATAAAAATCGGAATAAAATCCTGGCCCATTTCAATTGATTTCTCTTTAGCACTGTTAAACACTTCATTAAAGAGATCATTTTTATTGTTGGCAATATTTTCTATAAGGGTAGGAATATCCACTTCGAGGACAATGTGCATTCCTCCTTTGAGATCGAGTCCCTGATGAATTATCTTTGACTCAAGATCTGCAAGTGTACCATCCTCCCGCATCATTTCCTTCTCTTCATCAGATAGAAGGCTGTATTCTATTGTTGGGAAAAGAGCCCAAATTGCCCACAAAAGAATGAAGCCAATGATGAGCAACCTGGGTGTATTTTTTGCAAACATAATCAAATATTAAGTGTCGATAAAATTTATCCCTCGACAAGCGGGTGCGAATTTAGGATTGACTTGGATTGTAGGCAAAGTATTTTTGAGATTAGAACATAGCTACGTAAATTAATTAAAAAATGTTTCTCGCAAACCTGCCTACCGGCAGGCAGGGACGCCCTGCCCGACTACGTCATTCAGGCGGGCAAGAACACTTCGACAAGCTCAGCACAGGCGCAAAGAGAATATTTCCGAAGGATCCTGTGGATAGCTCCTCCATCGCTACAGGGCAAGCGTATCACGCACCACTCATCACGTTTCACGTATCACGCAATACGCATATCCCTGTACGGTCGCTCCGAAGGAGTGTCTACGACACAAGCTCCCTACAGGGCAAGCACTCATCACGCATCTATATTCAAACAACGTCATAATTTTTCCCAATCTTTACAAAGGCGTCAATTGCTTTATCAAGATGTTCCTGAGTATGTGCCGCACTGATTTGAACCCGGATACGGGCTTCTCCCTTTGGCACCACGGGATAAAAGAAGCCTATGACATAAATGCTTTCCAATAACAGGTCGGCTGCCATATCCTGTGCCAGTTGTGCGTCTCCTAACATGATGGGAACAATGGGATGAATACCCGGCTTTATATCGAATCCCTGGTCAGTCATGCGATCCCTGAAATAGCGTGTGTTTCTTTCCAGTCTGTCACGAAGCTCTGTCGTTCTGGACAGCATTTCCAGACAGGCAATCCCTGCTGAAACAATAGAGGGGGCGAGGGTATTACTAAAAAGGTATGGTCTCGACCGTTGCCGAAGGATATCGATAATCTTCTGCCTTCCTGAGGTAAATCCACCACTGGCTCCCCCCAAAGCTTTACCCAACGTGGAGGTAATAATATCAACACGTCCCATGACTCCACAATGGTCAATAGACCCTCGCCCGGTGGCGCCAAAAAATCCTGTGGCATGGGAATCATCCACGTGGACCAGGGCATGGTATTTTTCAGCCAATTCACAAATTTCATTTAACTTTGCCACGTCCCCATCCATAGAGAAGACGCCATCTGTAGTAATCAACCTCGTTTTGTGAGATTGGGTTTTTCTGAGGATGCCTTCAAGGTTCTTCATATTCCCATGGGGAAAACGGAATCGATCTGCCTTGCAAAGACGAACTCCATCGATAATGGAAGCATGATTCAACTGGTCGGATATGATGGCGTCATCCGGTCCGAGGAGGGTTTCAAAAAGCCCTCCGTTTGCATCAAAACAGGATGTATAAAGTATGGTATCATCCATTTCAAGGAATTCCGATATCTTTTTTTCCAATTCTTTGTGAATCGTTTGTGTACCACAGATAAACCGAACTGAACTGAGACCAAATCCCCACTGTTCAAGTCCCTTTTGAGCGGCTTTGATTAATTCAGGATGGTTTGCAAGCCCCAGATAGTTGTTTGCACAGAAATTAAGAACCTTTTTGCTCTTTACGAGGATCTCCGCACTTTGTTGGGATTCAATGATACGTTCAGATTTAAAAAGCCCAGCTTCCTGTATGCTGTTTAGTTCAACTGTCAGTTTCTCTTTAATAGTGTCCATGAAATCTCCATTTTGATTCGTTTCTCAATATTTATTATCATACAGTATAAACTCTAAATAATCGAGTAAATTAATGACACTGTTTATAGGCCATACTTTTTACAAATCTCAGGAATCAAATAATCTTCAAAGGCAGAATTGAAATTATGGATTGGCTTCCAATTCCAGTCCTCCCTGGCCGAGGTGTCGTCAATTTCCCGGGGCCAACTGTCGACAATAGCCTGACGTTTATCGTTTACTTCAAATGTTATTTTAGCATCTGAGAAATAGGATAGAATTTTATTACGAAAATCTCCCGCTGTAGGACTGAAAGAGGTAATGTTGTAAACCATTCGACTGAGGGAACTTTCAGGAGCTTTGACAAGAAGGAGTATGGCTCGAATAGCATCGGGCATGGTCATAAATGGCATGACGGTATCTTCCCGTACAAAACAAGTGTACGGGTTTTTTCTGGCAGCAGCATGGATCATTTCCGGTGCATAATCACTGCTTCCCCCTGAAGGCATTGTATGAGCGCTGATAAGTCCAGGGAGCCTGATGGAACGGAAGTCAACTAAATTCGTGCTGGATTCCACTGATAGACGTTTATAGTACCGGGCAAAATATGTTCCGATATTTTCACAATAGAGTTTATTACACCCGTACATGGTTTTAGGATAACGAAATTGATCTTCCGGAACGGGACCTGTATTATCTCTGAGATTTGAATTTGAGATACCATAGACTGCAATTGAACTGGGGAAGAAGAACTTCACAGCTCTCCCCAGGCTTTGACCCTGCTCAATGGCTAAGTCCAAAAGATTAATAGTCCCGGTTACATTCACATCATGAGCAATTCTGGGAGAAAACTCTGCCCGTGTGCTAAGGATTGCAGCAAGGTGAAAAATAGCGGAAATCTCAAATTCAGCGTTTAGCCTTTCCAGAAGATCCTTATCCAGAATGTTACCGACAACATAATCGTCTACTCTCTTTTGGATAAACGAGTTGGGAGGTTTGAGATCAAGCCCGATAATACTGTAATTACCTTTATGCGACAGATATTCAACGAGACCATGTCCGATCTCTCCATTGATACCGGTTATGAGAATGATTGGTTTGCGCATATCAGAAAATAAGACCCAAGACCCAATGCACAGCATCCTGTGGAGAACCAATCGGAGTCGTCAGTTGACGGAGGAGATCCCGCCCGCCTGCCGGACGAGCAGGCACACGAAGCTTACAGTCCCGTACCACAGGTCGGGGTGTCGGGAGAGCCAAGATTATTGAATGCTTATCTAACCTTGGATTCATTTATCATTTCCTTTATTAACATCATTCAAAATGTCCGCGATAGTTTCAATTAAGGACGGAATGAATTGTTGAATAGTGTCCCAAACAAGTTGATAGTCAACACCAAAGTAGGCGTGAATCAGCCGATCTCTCATACTTGCCATTTTTTGCCAGGGGACGTTGGGATATTCCACTCGGATCTGTTCAGGAATATTTTTCGCTGCTTCTCCCATAACCTCAAACTTTCGTATGACAGCGCTGGTTGTTTTTTCATCCCCGACAAAGGCTTCAAAATCCATGCCGTGAACGAACTCCTGAATGAACCTGCAAGATTCCAGGATGTCCTCAAGATATAGTCTTAAATCTCTTTTCATACCGGTATTAAGTCCTCCATTATAAATGGGACTGTTTCCGCTCTCATTGCCCGCTGGGATAACACATCCACCTTACATCCCAGTTTGCTTTCCAGAAATTCTCCCAAACCTGCTAAGTCAAGTAGGGTAGCATTCTTTTGAAAATGAACCAACACGTCTAGATCGCTATCTTCATTTGCTTCACCGCGGGCATAGGAGCCGAATATACCCTTGATTTCCGCTTTATACTTCCGGAGAATCTCTGGTTTCAGTTCACTGATTGTAATCAGGATTGATTCTCTATTCATTTTCTATACCTTCATGTTTTTAATTATTAAAAAATACATCTGAAGGGTCATATGCTTTTTGTCTTCTAGCAGGTATTCAACTAGGACATGTCCGATCTCTCCATTGATACCGGTTATGAGAATGATTGATTTGCGCATATTAGAATTTGCTGATTAAAGTGAGATTCATTTTTTATTGAGTGCGGTCGATCCTACAAGTAGAATTTCGATTGTTATCACCAGAAAAAAAAGAGAATTCACACTAAGAAATGTCATAAGTATCCTGATTATCTCATTATGCCTTCCAATTATCATCACTTGCCCCGGGTCTACGTCACGCAAAGAAGCGAATGATGGCTGAATCTTGCAACGCCTCGTTCTATCCATAACGTGCCCAAATATTTCGGGGAAACTCCTGTTTTCATTTTCGATTGATTTGAATTTTACAACTCTATACCTCAATAGAAAATAGTCCCCAATATAGTCGTACCTCCTTACCTGCCCGACAAAGTCATTCAGGCGGGCGGGGCAGGCAATTGTCGATAGAAAATCCAAATGTCTCCTTTCAAGCAAATCAGGTATTTCAATATAGTTAGTAAGGTGCCGGGCACTTGCGAAGTGCGTGGCACCTTAGACATAGGATTTAATAAATTGGTAATAACTTTATACCGTAAAAAATTAAGTTTAACCAAAACAAGCTGTAGCGTTCAATTTACTGAATTACACTCTAACAGTTAACTGATATTCTAAATGAGTATTATAATTTTTATGCTTTTATTGATGATTCTAAGTGTAGCTATGAATTCGTAAAACAATAGAGTATTCGTCAGGTGACGGACGGCTTGTCCGGTTTAGGAAGCCCCTGTTTGATGTTTTGCCCAATCGGTTTGGATAGGTTAAATTCGACCAACATTTTTCCGACGAGAAATTCATGACAAAGATAATTGCATTTGCCAATCAAAAGGGAGGTGTGGGAAAAACCACTTCCGCTGTGAATATGGCGGCTGGGTTTGCCGTATCAGAGCATAAAACCCTTCTTGTGGATATTGATCCTCAATGTAATGCAACCACCGGAATAGCAGCTTTGATCAATAATGGCGCTCCTGATGTAAATATCTATGATCTTCTCATCAACAATGTTTCAATAGAGGAAGGTATCAGCCAGACTGATTTAAAATATCTGGATGTTATACAGAGTACTCGCGACTTGGTAGGAGCAGAAATTGAATTGGTTGGAATGATGGCAAGAGAATTCAGGTTGCGGGATATTCTCCATCCGGTCCTGGGAAAATACGATTACATTCTTCTTGATTGTCCCCCATCGTTGGGACTGCTTACCCTGAATGCGTTTTCATGTGCCGATTCGGTCCTTATTCCTATTCAATGCGAGTATTATGCGTTGGAAGGTTTGAGTCAACTGTTGCAGACAATCCGGTTGGTACAAAAACATCTGAATAAAAATTTGGAGATAGAAGGGGTGCTTATAACTATGTATGATAGCCGATTGAATTTATCCAGACAGGTGGAACAGGAGGTAAGGAGCTATTTTAACGAAAAGACATTTAAAACCATAATCCATCGAAATGTCAGGTTAGGGGAGGCGCCCGGGTTCGGGAAGCCCATTTTGCTCTATGATGCCAATTCCACCGGCGCTCAGGATTACCTCAGTTTAACCCGGGAAATATTGGAAAATGAAACATAGAAGACTCGGCAGAGGCCTCAGCGCTCTTATACGGGAGACGACAGACGAAACCATCCGGTCTGACTCAATTTTACACGTTCCCATTGATTTGATAACACCCAATCCCCTTCAACCCCGCCAGGATTTTAAATCTGAGGATGCAAAACTGAGCTTGAAAGAACTAGCCAATTCCATTAAAGAGAAGGGAATTATTCAGTCGATCACTGTAAGACTGGCGGGTGAGGGTTATGAACTTATTGCGGGAGAACGACGCTGGAGAGCGGCTCGAATGGCGGGACTTACGGAAATCCCAGTCCATGTCCTCGATATCACGGACGATGTTGAAATGATGGAATATGCTCTCATAGAAAATATTCAGCGGGAGAATTTGAATATCATTGAAGAGGCGGAAGCGTATGCCATATTAAATTCCAAGTTTAGTCTCTCACATATGGAAATAGCCACAGCGGTTGGAAAAAGTAGAGTTGCAATTTCCAATACACTCCGGTTGTTAAAACTTCCGTCCAATATAAAAAATGGATTAAGAGAAAAAAAAATCACAGCAGGGCACGCAAGGGCTTTACTCGGACTAAAAATCCCCAAATATCTCGATTCTATTTATAACCGAATAGTGAAAAATAATGAGAGTGTTCGGGCAGTAGAGGTTATCGTGGCGAAATTGAACGAAGACGGTCAAAAGAAGAAATCGAAGCTGAAGTCTTCTCGCAGGGTAGTCTCACCGGAAATTCAAAAGATTGAAGACGATCTTTTTCATCTTTTGGAAGCAAAAGTTGAGGTTAATCATAAAGGACAAAAGGGCGGGGTCATCAAAATACACTATTTTAATGACGACGACCTTAACAGATTAATTGACCTGATGTTTCAGATCGAAACTTAAACAAATTTCGTTATGCCAAAAGGAAAGTATACTGTCGTTATAATTCCTGATGAGGGTGAAGAAACGAAAGAATTTTTACTCAGTAGGAGATGGATAAAGGGGATAATATATTTTTCTATTATCGTGGTAATAGGGGTTGTGGGTCTTCTGGTTTGGTCGGTACCCAAAGCAATTGATTACAATCGTGTCAATACGGAACATGACTCTCTCAAAGAGAAGCAGTTAAAAGTAGTCGAATTGATAAGGGATCTGAACCGTATGAAACACATAGATAATTATATACGGAATTTACTGGGTGTCGATCTTGAATTACCTCCTGTATCTGAATTCGGGGATTCTATCCGGGTAAAGTCAAGTACTTCCCCGAAGGGTCCTGCGGATATTGAAGATGAAATCCCCATATCGTACCTCGATAATATTCCTTCTCACCGGCCGGTAGATGGATTTATCACACAAGAATTTGACAAAAAGAAAGCGAGTTTAAGAGACGAGCATCATGGCATTGATATTGCTGCAAAAGAGGGTACGGGAATTAATGCATCTGCCTCGGGAATGGTAGTTTTTTCAGGTTGGACAGTAAAATTCGGATACCTTATTATCCTTTTTCACGGTGACGATTATTTTTCCTTATATGGCCACAACCAAGCTAATTTTGTAGAAAGCCTCCAGTGGGTTGACCGCGGTCAGCTTATTGCATTGGTCGGGCAGACCGGGGATGCCACAGGACCTCATCTGCATTTTGAAATTTGGAAGAATGGCAAACCTGTGGATCCATCCGACTACGTTATGGAATACAATAACAAAGAATTAAAAGGGGGGTGAACATGGCAGCCAAGGATAGAATTAAGCATGTGGACACCATGATTGGAGAAAGCGCCGTTATCCAGGGTGATATCCTATTAAACGGAGATGGTATCATCGGGGGGAAAGTATTCGGCAACGTCGTAACCAGGAGTGTGATTAGAATTACGAAAACAGGTTATATCAAGGGAGATATTAAAGCATCTGATGCGTTTATCGGTGGAATGGTACAGGGGAATGTTACTACAACCGGAAAAATAGTTCTACAAAGTCAGTCAAAAGTGGAGGGCGATCTGGTTTATCACAGGCTGGTGATTGAAGATGGGGCTCAATTTTCGGGGAAATGTGATCTGCTGTTCGACGAAACTGAGAATAGTAATACAGTTACTGATGTACAAAATGATGATACAAATTCCGAGCAGAGGTTTACATCCGATTAACGATTAGGAAACCGAACAGCCATGTCCTTTATCATTATCAATTGAGTAATATTAGTTCTAATGAGTTCTGATTCTAAAGATCAGCTTTTCTTAATAAAAGTCTCGAAGATATTCATGGCTATTGTTCGCCAATCAGTTCCATACATGGTGGCATCCTATACACTAATAGGTTCTTTAATCGGGCTGTCTCTGTTAGGATATTTTGCTGATAAATGGCTTAGCACAGAGCCTTGGTTATTACTCTTGGGGGTAATTCTAGGGCTGGTAATCGGACTGTATGCGGTGGCAAAAGTGAGTCTGAAAAAATAACATGAAAGAATTGAGGAGTTGAGTAAGAGCGAAAGAATTAATTATGGTTAATTCAATAATTTGGGGTGTATCTATTCCATTGGTTGTGAATGTAGCAACTTTTTTAATCATTCGTAAATTTGTGGGGAGGAAACCCGAGGATGCTTTAAAAGCAAATACAATAGGGTTTTTATCCAGGTTATTTTTATATGCGATAGTTATTGTTATAGTAGCCTCCACAATTGAATTAGATTTAACACCGTTTATTTTATCATTTATTTTGATTTTTATCTTTCTGATTCTTGTGGAAGCATTGTACTTTCGGCGTCTGTTTTATAGGGCAAATAAGCAGGATAATTCGTGAGTGGAGCAGAATTGAACCCCGGTAAGCACGGTAGCATTATAGATGAAATAGGACAAATTATCGTCCACCATGTTTCTAATAGTGGCAAATTAGTGGAATTGCCAACCCTTTTTGGCATAGATTTTTCGATTTCCAAGCATGTCATCATGTTATGGGTGTCGGCAGTAGTAGTATTTGTTGTGATATATTTTGCCACAGCCCGTTATCGAAAGGAGCGATATCCTGTCCCAAGGGGGTTTGCTAATGCATTTGAATCAGTGGTTGAATATCTTCGAAGTCATGTGGTATTACCCAACGTCGGGAAGGAGGATTCAAAGCTCTGGGGACCAGTTGTTTTCACATTATTCTTCTTCATTTTAACAGCCAATCTTTTGGGTCTTGTGCCTCTATTTGATTTGATTCCTGGCGGATCAACACCTACGGGTAATTTTAATGTAACCGCAGGCTTGGCCACTGTAACCTTTTTCAGCATTATCATCGCTGGTAGTATCAAGCACGGTTTTTTTGGTCATTGGAAAGGAATGATACATCCTGGGCTACCCATCCCCGTCTATTTCATCCTGATTCCTATCGAGATTGTGGGGATGTTCGTCAAACCTTTTGCGTTAACCATGCGACTTGCAGCAAATATGACCGGTGGACATATTGCAATTTTATCCGTCATGTCATTTATTTTTGTCTTCGGTGAAATGTTTAGTCCTACCGTTGGAGTGGTTGTAGGAGCATTTGTTTCAGTCCCCCTAGGTGTTGGAATTTATGCACTTGAAATCATTGTGGCATTTATTCAGGCATTTGTATTCGCACTTTTAACATCCATATTTGTCGGGATTGCAATTCATCCCCATCATTAGAGAAACAACATAAAAAAATGGTAAATATTCAATGAACCCGTTTTTACGAACCTTTACTAAATCTCAAAGGTTTAGTAAAGCTTAATAATAATTTGATAATGATGACCGGTTCACTGAACGTTTACAAAAAATGAAAACAATGGAAAAAAAGGAGGAAAGTCAATGAAACGGTCGTTGATTATCGGAATATTATTGTTCCTGTCTTTTGGTATGGCTACGCCTTTATTTGCTGCTGAAGCGGGTACTTCTACCCTTCACTATTTTGGGGCAGCGATAGGACTTGGTATAATTGTCATGGGCGCTAGCTATGGGATCAGTAGGTTCACTACTGCCGCAGTCGAAAGTATCGCTCGTCAACCTGAAGCAGCAGCTCAGATTACTGCCGCTATTAACCTCCCACTCTTTTTGCTCGAAGGAGTGGTAATTTTAGGGGAAGTGTTCTGCCTGTTGATTGTTTTGATGAAATAAGTAGTGTCTGATCGAAAAGTATTACTCAAATCCCGACACTTCGTGTACGGGATTCGAGTAAATAAGAGTCCGTCAGCTGACGGATGATCAACCACTGTTTTCGTTCAGACACTAAGTAACAGATAACTTATCCCAACAAATTTAATCGGAGGTAATTGTGGATAATCCGTTAGTTCAGATAGACCCTGGGCTTTTCATCTGGACCATTATTACGTTTCTGATCTTGCTTTTTGCATTGAAAAAGTTTGCGTGGAAACCGTTAATAGAGGCTCTGGAAAGAAGGGAAACACGAATTCGCCAATCCCTTGAAGATGCCGAAAAAGCCAAGGAGGAGCTGGAACAGCTTCAGAGTAAAATAGAGGAAATTTTAGCCAGAGCCAGAGCGGAATCTCAGGCGATATTGGTTGAAGGGAAGAAAATGGGTGAAAAGGTGAAAGATGAAATCCTCAAAACAGCAAAGGAAAAAGCAAATGCTATTGTGATTAGCGCAGAGGCAGAGATTGAAATCAAAAAAGAAAAGGCGATTGCGGAAATAAAAGTTGGGGTAGTAGATATTTCCCTGAAAATAGCGGAAAAACTGTTACGGAGAAATCTTACAAAAGAGGATAATATCACATTGATTGATGAATCACTCAAAAGAATGAAAACAAGATATGAGGCGTGATAAAAAAGCTAAGAAATATGCCCAGGCTCTGATTGTGACTGCCTCAAAGGTTGATGCTGTGAATGATGTGTCTGAATCCTTACGGATTTTGGCTGATCTGGTGAAGAATGAAACCGTGTTCAAGGTGTTATTTCAATCACGGAAAATTACTTCTGAAGGGAAAAAAACTATCCTCAGAAAAGTGTTAGGAGAAAAATGTCATCCAATCGTTTCAGAATTGTTTGCGATTCTGGCAGGAAAAAAGGAATATCACCTACTTTCACCGATAGCGTGTATTTTTGCAAATCTTCGCATCAAAGAGATGAATATTCTCCCAATAAGGTTGGTTACTGCGGAAAAACTCCATGAGTCAGAATATCAAAAAATGCGGGATTCTCTTGAGAGTATTACAGGTCAAACTTTGGAAGTTGATTATCAGGTGAATTCGGAAATCATTGGAGGTATAAAGTTACAACTTGGAAATATTTACTTGGATAATTCCATCAGAGGTGGCATGGAGAAAATCAGGCAACAATTAATTCAGGAATAAGATAAGAAACATACAGTAATATGGAAATCAAAACAGACGACATAAGAGATTTGTTATTAGCAGAAATCGAGAAATTTGACGTATCGGTTGATGTGGCTGAGGTGGGTGAAGTTATTGAAGTAGGTGACGGTGTTGCTCGAGTCAGCGGCTTGGAAAACGTCATGAGTTCCGAATTGGTGGAGCTCCCTAATGGGGTGTTTGGTATGGCGCTGAACCTCGAGGTAGACAATATTGGTATGGTACTTTTTGGTGAAAGTCATCTGATTAAAGAAGGGGATATTGCCAAAAGAACAAGTCGTGTTGTGGAGGTACCTGTGGGTGAGGGCATTTTGGGTCGTGTAGTAGATCCATTAGGAAAACCCATTGATGGAAAAGGTTCCATCGATGCCAAAGAAACGCTGCCCATTGAGCGGAAGGCTTTAGGCGTTCTTGCCCGTCAACCGGTAAAAGAACCTTTGCAGTCGGGACTGAAGGCGATAGACAGTATGATACCCATCGGTCGGGGTCAACGTGAACTCATCATTGGGGATCGGCAGACCGGAAAAACAGCCATTGCCATCGATACGATTATCAATCAAAAGTTTTCGCACCAAACCGACTCGCCTGTCTATTGCATTTATGTGGCAATTGGGCAAAAGGCTTCCACGGTGGTGCAAGTGGTGGCGAACCTTGAGGAAAATGGCGCCATGAAATATACTACTGTTGTGGCAGCCAATGCATCAGACCCCGCTCCCCTCCAGTATATTGCTCCATATTCGGGCTGCTCAATGGGGGAATATTATCGCGATAATGGTAAACATGCTCTCATCATTTATGACGACCTCTCCAAGCATGCAGTGTCTTACCGTCAGATGTCTCTCCTTCTTCGCAGGCCGCCAGGGAGGGAAGCGTATCCGGGAGACGTATTCTACCTTCACAGCAGGCTTCTTGAGCGGGCAAGCAAGTTGAATAATAAATTAGGTGGTGGATCACTTACAGCTTTGCCCATCATCGAAACGCAAGAGGGAGATGTGGCCGCCTATATTCCCACGAATGTAATCTCCATTACAGATGGGCAAATCTACTTAGAGACGAACCTGTTTAATTCTGGCGTCCGTCCAGCGATCGATGTGGGACTGTCGGTTTCACGAGTGGGTGGGAATGCCCAGATCAAAGCCATGAAAAAGGTAACGGGTATGCTCCGGTTGGATCTTGCTCAATTCCGTGAGTTAGAGGCATTCACAAAGTTTGGATCTGACTTGGATAAGACGACCCAACAGCAACTGACAAGAGGTTCGCGCATGGTGGAAATCCTGAAGCAAAATCAGTATGCTCCCATGGAAGTGGAAAAACAAGTCTGCATCATTTGGGCTGGGAATAGTGGTTACCTTGATGATATCGACATTTCTCAAGTAAAAAAGTTTGAGGAAGGATTTCTCTCATACTTGGAGTCCAACTACATGTCTGTACTTGATAATATCAGGACGACAGGTCAGATGAATGAAAACGATATTGAAATTTTAACGAAAGCGGTTGAGGAATTTAAGGCAAGTTTTACCGTACAATAGTTGTGGCTAACCTAAAGATTATCAGGGAACGGATCAAGTCTATTCAGAATATTCAGAAGGTAACGAAAGCCATGAAAATGGTAGCTGCTGCCAAACTTCGCCGCTCGCAGGAGAGGATGGAACAAGCGCGTCCTTATGAAGAACGGCTGTCGGGAGTAATTCTTTCGTTGTTGCCTGATGTGGAGCGGAACCTTCTTCCTCTTCTTGATGTTCGAGAAGTCAACCGGGTTGCTTATGTTGTAGTAACCTCTGACCGGGGATTTGCGGGTGCGTTTAATGCCAATGTTATACGCCGAACCGAAGAAGAAATACGAGTTTTAGGGAAAGAGAAGGTTGATATTTTCTGTATCGGTCGAAAAGGGAGAGACTATTTTAAAAAACGGAGTTACACCATCATTGAAGAGCAGATAGAATTCTGGAATGATCTCTCATTTGAACATGCCATCAAATTCGGTAACAGTATAATTAGTCATTTTACCAATGGTGTTGTAGATGAGGTAA
The DNA here is from genome assembly GCA_022562455.1 of Fidelibacterota bacterium. Lineage (GTDB taxonomy): Bacteria > Fidelibacterota > Marinisomatia > Marinisomatales > SCKK01 > SCKK01. The sequence continues at coordinate 34,723 of JADFPG010000005.1, forward strand.
GAGTGGTCTACAATTGGTTTAAAAATGTAGCAAATCAAGAATTGAGAGTTGAAAGGTTGCTTCCTCTTGTTTATGATGAGGAGAAAGTTGCATTAGTAGATCGACTGTATGAACCTTCAAAAGAACAACTCGTCAGGTCATTGATTCCAAGGCATTTAAATGTGGAGATGTGGAAATATCTTTTGGAATCATTTGCCAGTGAACAGGCTGCAAGAATGGTGGCAATGGACAACGCCACTGAGAATGCAGGGGAATTGATAAGAGATTTGAAATTAAAATTTAACAAAGCTCGCCAGGCATCCATTACCAAAGAGGTATTGGAAATCGTGAGTGGCGCTGAAGCATTAGCAAACGCATAAATTGAAGGAAAAGGAATGTTAACGGAAGGAAAAGTTGCACAAATCATGGGTGCTGTGGTAGATGTCATTTTTGAAGACGGAAGTTTACCAGAAATATATAATGCATTGGAAATTACTCGGAACGATGATTCTATGTTAGTCTTAGAGGTGGCTCTACATATTGGAGATGCCACGGTACGAACTGTGGCTATGGATTCCACTGATGGATTGGTTCGAGGACAGAAGGTGATAGATACCGGAGGTCCTATCACTGTCCCTGTAGGTCCTGAGACGCTGGGTCGGTTATTTGATTTGTTGGGCAACCCCATTGACGGTAAACCACCCGTCAAAACAAAAAAAAGATATCCCATTCACCGTCCCGCACCCAAGCTTGAGGATCTTACTACTACACAGGAAATGCTGGAAACAGGTATCAAGGTCATTGACCTCCTTGAACCTTACTCAAAAGGTGGTAAGACCGGGCTGTTCGGTGGGGCAGGTGTGGGCAAAACCGTGATTGTAATGGAGTTGATTCATAATATAGCCACGGAGCACGGCGGATATTCGGTTTTTTCTGGCGTCGGAGAACGAACTCGCGAGGGGAATGATCTGTACTTGGAAATGTCAGAATCGGGGGTTCTTGAAAAAACATGCATGGTCTTTGGACAGATGAACGAACCTCCCGGCGCACGACTCCGAGTTGGATTGAGTGGACTGGCTATGGCAGAATATTTCAGGGACGAGGAAGGTAAGGATGTTTTACTTTTTATCGATAATATTTTCCGTTTTACCCAGGCTGGTTCTGAGGTGTCTGCTCTATTGGGTCGAATGCCTTCAGCGGTTGGATATCAACCCACACTTGCTACGGAAATGGGAGAGTTGCAGGAGCGTATTACTTCCACAAAAAAAGGTTCGGTAACTTCCGTGCAGGCAATTTATGTACCGGCTGATGACCTGACGGACCCTGCCCCAGCCACCAGTTTTGCCCACTTGGATGCGACAACGGTGTTAGAGCGCAAAATTGCAGAACTCGGAATCTACCCCGCTGTCGAGCCTTTGTTATCGACCTCCCGAATCATGGACCCGCGTGTGATTGGAGAGAGACATTATCAGGTTGCAAAATCTGTTCTGGGGATTTTACAAAAGTATAAAGAGTTGCAGGATATCATTGCTATTCTTGGAATGGAGGAACTGTCTGATGAAGATAAACAGACGGTAGCTCGTGCTCGTAGAATACAACGGTTCCTCTCACAGCCGTTTTTTGTTGCAGAGCAATTCACCGGAACACCCGGGAGATATGTGAAATTAGAAGATACCATTGATGGATTCGAGCGCCTGGTTGAAGGAGAGTTCGATGAGCTGCCGGAACAGGCTTTCCTGTATGTGGGGACTGTTGATGAAGCTGTGGAGAAAGCAAAGAAAATATCTCAGGGATGAGTTCAATTAGACTTGAAATTGTGACGCCTACAAAGGTTCTGGATGAGGGAGAAGTTACCTATGTCCGTTGCCCGGGATTGGATGGACTTTTTGGTGTCATGACCGGTCATATAGATGGACTCTTTGCCCTTGATTTGGGTGAGATAAAAGTGACGAAAGAAAAAAAAGACTATTATTTTGCTACAAGTGGTGGTTTTGCTGAAGTAACATCCGATAGAATTCAGCTACTCTTGGAAACGATAGAAAGGAGTAGCGAAATTGAAGTAAAACGGGCAGAAGCATCATTGAATCGAGCACAGGAAAGGTTGGCTTCAATGGATGAAATTGATATTGCGAGGGTGAAAGCATCCTTGACTCGAGCAACGGTCAGATTGAAAGTGGCAAACAGATAGTTGTAACTGGTGAGTAGTAATTGGTGAGTGGTAACTGGTGAGTGGTGAGTGCCTGCCCCGTAAGGAGCTTGCGACAGTACGGGGGTGAGCGGTAGAATGGTAGTACCAGTAACTGATAACCAGCTACCAATAACCAATAGCCAATATCAAACCGCAGCTCAAACTTACTATCAAGAAAAAGGGGATAATTCATATCTCAAGATCCTGTGGACGTTTCATAGAACAAATCCATAATTTTTAATTCTTGGCGTCCTTTGTCCCGCATGTGCGGGAAGAAATATTATTGAAATTCCCTGCGTGACGGCAGGCAGGCGAGACGAAAAAATAGATAAAATAAAATTTATTATGGGGAAGAGTTTAATAGCAATGGACAACCTTCATAAAGAATATTCATCAGGATCCTTTCATGTATAAGCGAACGCACACCTGTGGGGAACTCAGATTGTCAGATTTGGGTGCTAACGTCGCTCTGAATGGGTGGGTATCCACAACAAGGGACCACGGGGGGCTCATTTTTGTCGATATCCGGGACCGCTACGGTATCACACAATTGACATTTAATGAAGAGACACATCCCGATATTTTCAAAATTGCACGTAAGTTGTCCATGGAAGATGTGATTTCTACTCAAGGTGAGGTGAGAACACGGAAGAAAGGGGCGATCAATGTTGCAATCAGTACGGGAGAAATTGAGGTAGAAGTGGTGGAAATGGAAATTTTGAATGAAGCGAAACCACTTCCATTTTTGGTGAGCGACAGGAACAGTGCAGCCGAAGAATTAAGACTGAAATACCGGTATCTGGAACTTAGAACGAAAGACCTGCAACGGTTTATGTCAATTCGACACAAAGCATCTCAATCGGTACGGAATTATCTGAGCAGTCAGAATTTCATGGAAATTGAGACACCATTTCTCATGAAGTCGACCCCGGAGGGTGCCCGGGATTACCTGGTTCCAAGTCGTATTCATAAGGGTAGATTTTATGCCCTTCCTCAAAGTCCACAACAATACAAACAACTTTTGATGATTGCCGGCTTCGACCGCTATTTCCAGATCGTCAAGTGTTTTCGGGATGAGGACCTCCGGGCTAACAGGCAACCTGAATTTACCCAGATCGACATCGAGATGTCTTTTGTGGATGAGACAGATGTATTTGCAGCTTCGGAAGGTCTTGTAACACAAGTATTTAAAGAAGTTATAGACGTCAATCTGGGAGCTCCCTTTCCAACCCTGTCTTATGAGGATGCGTTAGAAACCTACGGAACGGATAGCCCGGATTTGAGATTTGACCTGCCCTTGATTGATTTTTCCGTTTATGCCAGAGAATCTGATTTCAGGGCATTCGAATCGGCAGAATGTATAAAAGCTCTGGTTATCGAGAAGGGAGAAGGCTATTCTCGAAAAGTCATCGACCAGCTTTCTGAGTTTGTCAAGGAGTACTCAGCTCAGGAGGGTAAAAAGGCTCTCGAGGGTCTGGGATGGATGCGTTACAAGGATGGTGACCTGACCGGTGGAATTTCAAAGTTCTTTTCTCAGAACGTTAGGCAACAAATTATAGAGGAGTTTAGATTGGTTGATGGTTGCCTCATCCTTACAACGGGTGGGATGACAAATACCGTCCTGCCTACGATGGGTGCCCTTCGGGTTGAAATTGCGAAAGGGGAAGGATGGCTGGATAGCAAGAGTTATAAACCTTTATGGATTGTCGATTTTCCTCTTCTTGAGTGGGAAGAAAAGGATGAGATCTGGACGTTTCTGCATCATCCTTTCACCGCACCGAGGCAAGAGGATGTAATGCTGCTGGAAACTAATCCTGGCGAAGTGAAATCGAGAGCGTATGATCTTGTGATTAATGGCTACGAAGTAGCAGGAGGCTCTATCCGAATTCACGATCCGGATGTACAGATGAAGATTTTCAACCTGATTGGAATTGCTGAAGCTGAGGCAAAAGAGAAGTTTGGATTTCTCCTGGAGGCTCTCACATATGGTGCTCCACCCCACGGCGGAATCGCTTTTGGCTACGACCGTTTGGTGATGATTCTCGTCGGTACTCACCAGATTCGGGATGTCATCGCCTTCCCCAAAACAACCAGCGCTCTTTCTCTGATGGATGGTTCTCCCAGCGAAGTATCCAAAGATCAGTTGGATGAGTTGGGGATTCGGCTAAAATAATTCGGTTCGTTTTTTTAATCAGAAAATACTTTCCAAAAGACTCAACACCCAGATTTGGGCTTATCTTTTGACTCTTGGTTTGCATGACATAGGTCTTGGTTTTTGCCTTCCGCCAGTTGGCGGATATAATCCTGCCCAAGCGGGATCCGACTTGACTTTTGGTTCTTGGGGTATTGTTCTTGAGTCCGCATGAATTTTCATCTGTCTTTGTGGGCCTTGCACAATGAGTGTTTCATTTTAATTAGGTAGAGTGGAGTGATGAATATTTTTATCACAGGCGCCAATCGTGGGATCGGACTTGAATTCGTAAAACAGTACACTTCTCGAGGGGAGTATGTATTAGCCGGATGTAGAGATCCCGAAAAAGCTAAAAAATTAAGAAGGTTATTACAGACCAATCACATTATTTCTTTAGACTTGGCGGATTCAAATTCAATTTCCGAATCGGTTACCATCGTAAAACAACATATTACACATCTCCACCTCTTTATTAACAATGCGGGGATTATGGGTAAAAGGGGAAATCCGAAATCGATTAATCAAGAAGATATGTTGGACACTTATAGCGTCAATGCGGTGGGTCCTGTGATCTTGACTAAACAGTTGAAATCTCTTATGGTGTCTGGCGCTAAAGTTGTGAATATTTCTTCACTGATGGGTTCCATAGAAGATAACGAGTCGGGAGGATATTATGCTTATCGTATGAGTAAAGCGGCACTGAATATGGCAAGTAAGAATCTATATCTTGAATTGCGGAAAAAAGGAATCATTGTCTTGGCTCTACATCCGGGATGGGTGAGAACTGATATGGGAGGGATTGTTGCTCCATTATCTGTAAAAAAATCAGTTAGTTCAATGATAAATGTAATCGATGATGCGAAGTCTCATCAGAGTGGTCAGTTTCTTCGGCATGATGGGGAGGTACTTCCATGGTAGACGGTTAGATGGTTAATGATTGATGGAAGATGGTTGATGTCGGAGCGAAGTGGAACATATCGGGGGAGGAAATGCCTGCCCCGCCCGCCTGAATGACTTTGTCGGGCAGGTAAGGAGCTTGCGACTGTTCGGGGGAAAAGGTATTATGGTATACGGTATATGGGAAATGAGTGATGGAAAAAGGTATAGGGTATAAGGAGTTTATATGGAAGTAGAAACCCTCAATCCTTATGATTATTCACATATTGTCTTTTTTACGGGTGCGGGGATGTCTGCAGAGTCGGGAGTACCTACTTACCGGGGGCGGGGTGGGATCTGGCACAAATACAAGTGGGAGGAATATGCTTGCCAAGAGGCATTTGAAAGTGATCCTGAAAAAGTGTTGGACTTTCATGAACTTCGCCGTATTGAAGCGTTGAAATGCAAGCCCCATGTTGGGCACGAAATCATAGCAGAGATAGAAAAGAATCATCCCGATGTTCAGGTGATAACACAGAATATTGATGGTATGCATCAACGGTCTGGATCAAAGAATGTAATCGAACTTCATGGCAGTGCATGGAGAATGCGTTGTTCGTCGGAAGGGACTGTCCGGGAGGATTTAAAAAATGGTACTTATTCCAATCGCAAATGTGAGTGTGGAAGCTGGCTAAGACCTGATATTATCTGGTTCAGCGATTACCTCGATCCTGCTGTAACAGCAAAGGCTGACAAAATCATTTCAAAAGCTAACCTGTTTATTAGCATCGGTACATCCGGGGTGGTTTGGCCTGCTGCAGGTTATCCCCAAATGGCACGATCAGCGGGCGCTCTCTGTGTCGAGATTAATCCGGAACCCTCGGAACAATCTGATATGTACGATATTATTTATCGGGGAAAAGCGAGTGAGGTGTTGGGAGAGTTGTTTCAGGTCTTCTGAGTATTCTTGTCATCTTTTTACCTCGCAAATGGAAGGAACGACTCCTGCCCAGATTAAACCTGTACGCAGCAAAATCCCCGAACCGGGAAAATCCTTTGAGGAGGATACAGTTAACTGGAGCCTCACGAGGGAAGAGGTAAAACGAATGAAAAAAAGGGTAGTGGAGGGAGAGTAAAAGGTTTATATTTAGTACAAATATTCGTACTATTAATCAAACCAATAATAAGACTTCAGGAAGATCAAATGACTACATTAACAGCTAATGAATTGAAAACAAAGGGTGCCAAAAGCCTGGAGGAAGCTCTCAAAGATTCGGAGGAAGCCTCCATTACAGTTCGTGGAAAAGATCGCTTTGTGGTTATGGATATCGAGCGGTATAACTACCTCCGGGAGTGTGAACTGGAAGCAGCTCTGGCAGAATCCCTCAGTGACTTGGAGAAAGGAGACTTCGTGGAGGAATCGGTAGACGAGCACATCGAGCGAATGGAGAATGAACTATAAGATCCGCTACACCAAGTCTTATGAACGGAGAGCAAGGAAATTCTTAAAGCAACACCCAGAATTAAAGGAGCAATACCGCAAGACTCTTAAGCTATTGGAAGTGAACCCTCATCACCCTTCTATTCACCTGCACAAACTTACCGGAAAGTTCAAGGACCTGTACGCCGTTTCCATCAATATTCGTTATCGAATTGTCTTACATTTCATCTTCAAGGAAGATACCATCGTGCCCATCAGCGTGGGGAGCCATAATGAGGTGTATGGGAATTAATAGTTGATGTATAATGAGTGAAGTAAAAGGAATTCTCCGGGCAATTCGCAAAGCAACTGAGGTCGCAGCCAAGACCAAACGTAAGCCTGAAGCCAAGCTTCGTGAGTTAGTCTCCCCAATCTGGGAAGAGTACTTGAAAGCTCAAGGCTTAAAACCAACACAAATCGTAGAGCAGGAACGTACACTTCTTTATGGACAAGCAGATACAGTCTTTAAACGTCTGATACTTGAATACAAGAAACCTGGTGGAATCAAAGATATAAACGAACGCAACCGGCAATTGATTGCACAGCTTAAGGGATATATAGATGACTTGGCAAAGGAAGAAGGTTGGGATAAGCGTCGACTACTTGGTGTGGCATTTGACGGCAGTCGATTCGTCTTTATGCGCTACACACCGGGATGGACAGTACAGAAGCCGGTAGCTGTTACAGAAAAGAGCTTGGCGCAGTTCCTCACCAGTCTCGCACGCCTCGTGGGTACGAAGGCGTTAACTTCCGAAAACCTGATCAAAGACTTTGCTGTTGGAAGGGAGTATCGAAATGAGGTGGCGGCAGATTGTGTGAGAGCATTCTATCGGGAGATCAAGGCGCACGGCGGGGAGGAAGGGACAAAAGAACACGTTTTCTTTGAACAGTGGAAAATCCAGTACGCCAAAGTGCACGGCTCTCTTGAAGAAAAGAAGATTGATCAGGAGACGCTGATTCGTTCCTATGGCTTCACCAAGAAGGAACAGAAGGACTTCGACGTCTACGCCTTCTTTTTTTCGCTTGACTGTTACTACGCTGTCCTGATGAAACTTCTCTCGTATCAGGTGGTGGGCTACTACACGCTTAAGGGATTTACAGGCATGCCCTTGCGGGAGTGGGAGGAAGAGGATTCCGATGGTTTGCAGCGCAGAATGCAAGATTTGGAAGATGGCGGTATGTTTCGGAATCTTGGTATCCGGAATTATCTCGAAGGCGATCTCTTTAGCTGGTATACGGAGGCATGGAATGACGGAGTTTATAATGCCCTCATACAGATCATCCGTGCTCTGAATGAATACGATCCTAAGACAATGGAGGTGGCGCCGGATGAAACGCGAGATATTCTCAAAAAGCTTTATCAATACTTGGTGCCGAAGAAAATCAGGCACGACCTTGGCGAATACTCTACGCCGGACTGGCTAGCGGAGAGATGCCTGAATCAGCTTAACTACAATGGCGATCCCAAGTACCGTATTCTCGATCCGGGCTGCGGTAGCGGTACATTTCCGATTTTGGCTATCAAGCGGGCAAAGGAATATGCTAGGAAGAAACACATCTCCCCATCGGTAACTCTCAAGAATATCCTGAAGAACATCTACGGATTTGATCT
>JADFPG010000080.1 GCA_022562455.1 Fidelibacterota bacterium
TAATTGAAACATATAGGAGTTAGTGAAGCAGTCGGTTTTCAATCTGGCATAGTAGCCCAAAAAACGTGAGGCACGTGTCATCGTAGCACTTGTCGGGGCATAACATCAAGTGATTGGAAATTATCAGAGGATACAATCATGATTGATACCCAACTTGAAGACAAAGCAGTTATTATCACAGGTGCTAATAACCCATACGGGATAGGTGCCAGTGTTGCAAAAGCTTTCGTGGCTCAAGGTGCAAAAGTGTTTCTGCATTATTTTCGTAGTGACAACAAGGTGTCTTTATCCAACAAGGCTAAGGCTAATGAGGTTGTCTCACCGGGCAAGGCGTTCTACGATGAACAAAGGGCGAAACCTCCCGATGAAGTTCTTCAAGCAATCTATGATATTGGCGGTCAGGCTCACGCCTGGGAGGCAGATTTATCTGATCTCACCGTTATTCCACGCTTATTTGACGAAGCCGAAACAGTTTTTGGAACAGTTGATATTCTTGTCAATAATGCAGCTCATTGGGAAGCAGACACATTTATTCCAATAGATAAGGAGTTACGTAACAAGTTGGTTGAACTATGGACTGACCGCCCTGACAATGTCACTGCTGGAAGTATTGACCGTCTTTTCACAGTTAATACACGGGCGGTTGCTCTAATGATGAACGAGTTTGTGCGAAGGCATATAGAACGAGGAGCAGACTGGGGTCGTATAATAAATGTGAGTACTGATGGAGCATATTGTTTCCCCTCTGAGATTTCGTATGGTGCAAGTAAGCTGGCACTGGAAGGCTACACGCGAAGTGCGGCAGTAGAATTAGGACAATTCGGTATCACTGTTAATACCGTATCCTTGGGACCGATACAGACTGGTTGGATCACGCCTGAGCTGGAAAAACAAATTCTGCCCTCTATTCCCCTTGGAAGGATAGGAAACCCTGAAGATGTAGCCGACGTCATTGTTTTTCTCGCTTCAGATCAAGCCCGCTGGGTGACTGGACAGAAAATCTACGTTGGTGGCGGACACGCCATGTGACCGAAAAGAGTTTCATTTGGAGTGCAATTTGGATTCCGAATAAGTCGCCTAACCCATTGCTGTAGATTACGCTGAAAGTATCCTATGTGTTTTTAAGGTGTTGAGGATGATCAAAGGTTTGTTAGTATTACGAATGTCTATCAGGGAAAATATTAGGCGTAGGTGAGTTTTCATGTTTGGCGATTCAGTTTTGGCTCATCTTAACATCTGCAACAAGCCGTCGAGTTTTGGAGTACTGAAAGGAGAAAACAGATGTTTACTGGATTACTGCTCAAAGAAAGTTTGAAAGACGAGAGCATCTTGGAAATAATTCAGATCACTAAAACAGAAACGTGGGATGTTGATAATGCTGCTGACTTTCAACCCAAAACCTGGACTGCAATTTACTTCGAAGGTGATGAAAGTCAAGTTGCTGTCATAACAGAGAAATTGAGTCAAGCACTCAAGCCATGTTGGTATGCCAATGTCTCAACCGAGAACGATGAGTATGTGGTCTTTCCCAACAAAGTTTTTACATATACAAAAGGGGATAAACAAAAGATAACGGAAGCGGTAAAATATGGCCAGTCGTTAGGTATTCCCAACCACCAACTCGATTGGTTTGAATAGAGGTTTGAACTCCGTTTTCCTATGTGACTATCTTTGACGCAGAGAATAGGAAATCATCCATATTAGACCCAGCCAAGCTTTGGAATCAGCATCTGCAATGCATTTTGTACTGCAACGGGTAAATCCATAAACAACAGTGGCAATGCATAACGGAATGAGACAAATAGACTTGCAGCACAGAGAGTTAATCAGCAAGGCAAACGCAAGTGTCAGCAACGCACAGGCCAAAGCAGAGAAAGATCCCCTCCGTCCAATCTACCACTTGACGACAGCAGCCAACTGGATCAGCGATCCAAACGGCCCGATTTTCTACAAGGGTGAGTATCATATGTTCTTTCAACACAATCCCTACAGCGATACATGGGGAAACATATCATGGGGTCACGCAGTCAGCAAGAACCTTGTTCACTGGGAACATTTACCGATAGCGCTCACACCGACTCCTGGTAGCTACGACAAAGACGGCATTTTTTCCGGCTGCTGTGTGGTGCATGATGGTGTGCCAACGATTATCTATACAGGCGTGTGGCCTGAAGTTCAATGTATCGCCAGAAGCTATGACGGCATGAGAACGTGGATAAAATATCCTGGCAATCCAGTGATCGACCGACCGCCAAGGGATGACCTGGAAGGCTTCCGTGATCCATTTGTCTGGAAAGACAATGATACCTGGTATATGCTAATTGGATCCGGAATTCAGGGTGAAGGTGGGATGGCGCTGCTGTACAGCTCAAAGGACTTGGTTGCATGGGATTACATGCACCCCTTCTGTATCGGTTTTGGCAAAATGTGGGAGTGTCCGAACTTTTTCCCCATTGGGGATAAACACGTACTTGTCGTTTCTCCTCATGATGAAGTGAAATATTCGGTTGGTACCCATGAAAACTCCATGTTCAATCCGGGACCATGGCATACAATGGATATGGGCGGTCGTGACAGTTTTTATGCTCCCAACTCTCTTAAGGATAATAAAGGACGACGGATCATATGGGGTTGGATAATGGGCGGTGGTACTGAGGGCTATCCTTGGAGTGGCGTATTAACACTGCCCCGCGTTATCAGTCTTCGTTCCGATGATGTACTATGCATGGATCCGTTACCCGAATTGAGAGAACTCCGCGGCAAACATTATCAATTCAAAGAAATTGCTCTCAAACCTGCATCCTCCAATATTCTTAATGGTGTTAAAGGGAATTGCCTGGAGATCGTTGTGGAATTCGAACTGGGAACTGCGGAATCATTCGGAATAGAGGTGGGATGCTCTCCCGATGGAAAAGAAAAGACGAAGATCGGATACAACCGTATAAGCAAACGTCTTTTTTCAGGAAACCGAGAGGGAGGCTTTGAGTTAACGACAGACGAAAAGGCGCTGAGGCTCCATATCTTTCTAGATAAGTCTGTGATAGAAGTTTATGCTAACAGACGGGAATGCATTACTGGTCGATATTATCCAAAACGGGCAGACAGTCTGGGCTTGAATTTGTTTGTGCGAGGAGGCTCAATGAAAATCAGGTCCTTAGACGTGTGGGAAATGAAATCTATCTGGTGATTGTACCGAATCCTCATTGGTACCAAGGTGCAGGCTGAAGATATGGATGCTATATGAAGAACGTACTATGATTGAATTCGAATTGGAGAAAGCTTATCTATTTGATGGAATTGCAAAAGAAAGGATTCTTTGCTAATCATCAGAGTGTGATTTTTTTCGAATTAATCTGCTACAACTTTAAACACTTTATCTTTCTTTCTTGTTTTCTCAGATAATTTTACACCAATACTGTCGCCTTTCTTTGCTGCTGAAACAGAATTGTGTTCTATTTGCATGGAACCGACCCTGGTAGTAAAATCAGTCGTATGTCCTTTAATATGTATGGTATCGCCTACGGATAGTTTTCCTGTCGTTATTTCTATTGCGGCTACTGAGAGTTTGCCAAAATAATTGGAAACGTAGCCAATCTCTTTTTCTTTCATAAGTAACCTCTCTATTTTCTATAAGAAGTTAATTGTAATTTATCTTTTTGTCATTTTATAATGTTTAAGTAGATCAAGGTTGAAAGTGTTCACATTGTTGTACTATTCATAAGGCAATCTAATTTACGCAATCTTGACAGTGATAGACTTTTTCCAACGCTGTCATCTATGACTTTCAGATATTTCGCTTTATATGAAGTAGATTTTGCCAATGTTAGCTGCTCTATCTACCGATTACATTGGGTTACGATGGACTAAGTTCGAAATATTACAGTTGTGAGCTTGTGCATCGTAGGTGAACGAAGTGATCCGTAGATGTGTACCCCGGACAGGACTCGAACCTGCGACCTACGGATTACCCGTCTTCTCCCGATTACATCGGGTTACGACGGACAGGGAAGTACGTTGCTCTATCTGCTGAACGAAGTGATCTGTAGATGTGTACCCCGGACAGGACTCGAACCTGCGACCTACGGATTAGAAGTCCGTTGCTCTATCCAGCTGAGCTACCGGGGCATATTAAAAAACTTTTCCGGTAGCGAAGCTGGAAGCTGCCTGTCCGCCTTTGGCGGAAGCTACCGGGGCAATGCCTAAAATTACAGTGAATTAGATTGAAGGGGAAAAGATTCTTCCTTGTATATTAAATTAAATAAGTCCGGGATGGATTATAAAGAAGCTTGAATTATGAACTGTTAATTCGGTTTATTTGTAGAACACCGCCAACTAAATTAATCCATGTTCAAAACAACTATTATTGACCAGATAAAAACCATTGAGATGGCAGGTGATGGACCTAATGCTATGGATATAGAATTTCTTAAAAACCTTAGTGGGGAGTTTGAGCCAAACGAATCATTTCATGGTGTAGTATTAATGGGGAATGGTCGCTTCTTCAGCGCCGGACTGAATATCATCCGGTTTATGGACGCCAGTCGCGATGATGTGAAAGAGGGAATCATGGCACTTGAGAGCCTTCTATATAAAGTTTTGACATTTCCTGGCCCTGTCATTGCGGTGGTCAATGGGCATGCAGTCGGTGGCGGATGTATCCTTTCTCTTGCCTGTGATTACAGGATTGGGGTAAAGGGTCTCATCAAATTTGCTATAAACGAACTTACAATTGGTGTTGACTTACCCCCAATTGCACTAACTGCAATCCGTAAATCAATCCCAGCCAACAATTTATTTGAGGTAGTGGCTTTTGGAAAATTTTATACTCCGGAAGAAGCATTATCAGTAGGAATGTTAAACGTGATCCTACCTTTTGAGGCGGCAGTGGAGTATGCCAGAGAAAAAGTTAAATCAATTGCTCAATCACTCCCTGCTTTCCAACGACTCAAGAAAAGGTTGGTGGAGCCTGAATTAGAGAAAATTAAAGAGGAAACAAGGTCTGTCGAGGAATTCGTGGATCAATGGTTTACTCCGGAGACCCAAACAAAACTTAAAGCGGCTTTGGAAAAACTCAAAAAGGGTTGAATATTTCCCACAGGGACTCCATTGGAGCAAGTGTTAAAGCGTTTAAGTCAGAGTTTTTATTAGGTTTGAATGACCACAACTGCCGTTCCGTAAGCAAGTATTTCCGAACTATTAGACATGACCATTGAGGTCGAAAACCGGACATCGGTAATGGCGTTTGCACCCAGACTTTCGGCATTTTTTACCATTCTTTCTAATGCCTCTTCTCTTGATTCTGCCATCATTGCGGTATACTCTTTAATTTCGCCTCCAATTAATGTTCTCAAACTTGCTATGATATCTTTACCGACATGGCGAGCACGGATTGTGCTCCCTTTAACCAAGCCTTTCGTCTCCTTGATATGAAAACCGGCGATAGAGGAAGATGTTGTTAGGATCATTCTTTTATCCCCCTGAATGATTCTTTTTTGGCGTCTGATCTTCTTTCCCTGATTAGACTAATAATGAAAAGAATTCCTCCGATGACAATAAGTCCAAGTCCTGCTTTGATAGGAAATGGAATATCGATAATAGCTTGAAAAACAAGATATACAATATAAATTACAACAACTGCAGCTCCGGCTAATGCCAGAAAAATTCCTACTGTTCTCATTTCTTACCTCCGGATCCCGAGTAAGGTTTAATAGTCTCTTTTAACATGTTGCTAATTTCTTCTGGGCTGAGTTGAATCGATTGACCATCCAGATCCACAGTGGTGTGCTGGCCTCGCATGACCATCATTCTGACTTCCCTTTGCAGGGTGAGGGCGGTTTCACGGTCAAGCTGTAAATCACCCAGGTCAATTTTCGAAATGTCAATCCCTTCTTTATTTAACGGTTCTAATATTTTTATTAATAGACTCTTTTGCTTCTTCATTTCTTATGTCCAGTTAACAATCTCTGATAAAATTATAATAATACTCGCAGAAAATAATACATTTCAACTTTAGATTCATTGTAGATTTCCACTGTTTTTAAGAAATATGAAGATCAGAACATTTGAAGGCGGACTTGATAAAAATTTCACCTATTTGGTGACAGGAGGTGATTCTCCCCAAAGCGTTATCATTGATGCTGCGGTTCCAGTAGAACACCTGGTACAGTCAGTCGGGAACAATAGGCTCACTCCGGTTTCATTACTGATTACTCACACACACCACGATCATATTGTTTATCTTCGGGAATATCAACAAGCCTTCCCAAATCTTAAAGTGCATCTTTGGAGACATAACAACCACTATTTGAAACAGCAAAATCTCTCCCATTTAGACATGATTCATGTGGGATCACTTAAGTTTACAGTGATTCATACTCCTGGACATACACCGGATTCTGTCTGCTATCTGGTGGAAAGGAAGCTATTTACCGGAGATACTCTGTTCGTGGGTCGTACCGGGCGCACCATTGGCGCAACCAGTGATACCAGGCAGTTGTACAGGAGTGTCTATTCTAAAATACTCACTCTTCCGGGTAATACTGTGATCTATCCCGGTCATAATTACGGGGATGTCCAAACAATAACACTCGAAGAAAATAAAAAGATAAGTCCACTTCTAAGAGCAACTGATGAAGATGATTTTGTTAAGAGAATGAAAGAATATGAGCAATCGAGGAGAAAGCTTAACTAACATGGATTATCCACAGGATCTTGAGATTTGCCGTCCCGAAGCTTCTGAATGGACTGTATGATTGTATGGTTAAATGTACATGCATTCATACATCCATTCATTCATACAATTTTATCAAATTAGTGAGATTTTTCTCTTAATTGAGTCTTAAAAAATGAAAATTCCTACCCGCCTGACTGACGCCAGTCGGGCAGGTACAATCAAGTTAGTAAAGTTTAATAAATAAGGAGGTTTAAAATGAAGACATTCACAATAGGAATTATGATGAGTATTTTACTTGTCACATCCTTATTTCTTTTCATCGGCGCAAAACCGGCTGAGGAGGATTCCATTAAAATGTATCTCGAGCAGTTAGAGAGCTTCCTCCGAACCGAATTGGCAAAAAGTGAAATTAGAGGAAGATATCAGCTTCAATCCTTTAGCATCGACCGAACTCACTGGCACTATATGCTGGACACCGCTTCAGGAGAACTCTACCGGATGGAATTGGGGAGAACACCGGATAGAAGCGAGTGGATTCTCATGTCCAAGGGAATTGCAGAGGAAGAGCCAGTAGAGTATGAATAGCGCTGGGTCATTTAAGAACATAGCCCCGACCCCCTCGACAAGTCGGGGTCGGGGAGAGGATTTGAAAAAGATGTGGAGTAATGCTCTGTAGGAGCTCCTTTGGAGGAGGAGTATTGCCTGCCCGTCGGGCCCGTCCGCTGCCTGCAGGGAGGCCTGGGCAGGTAGGCGATATAGTTAAATAGATTCCATGCCACCCCGAAAACGAAAACTCGAGGAAATCACGCATTTAGTCGAACCGAAATTGAGTAAGGTACAGTTGCTCAAATTCCATTGGGGTATCTGGCTGTTCAACCAGCGGCGATATTGGGATGCTCACGAAGTTTGGGAAGATATCTGGCGTGAGCTTGGGAACGATTCAGAGGACGACTGGGAAATCATCTTGCGGGGACTTATTCAATTTGCTGCCGGACTTCATTGCTGTCAAGCAGGTAAAAAGACACAGGGGAGAGGGAATCTCCGGAAAGCACTGGTGAAGTTTAAGGTGCTGCAGAATTCATTTGGAGGGATCATTTTTCCCGAAATCGTTTTGAAAATTGAGGAAACTTTTGATTCTCCTGGAGATTTGATTGGGTATCAATTGCCAATCATGAGGTTATAAACATGGAGAGATTTTATCAATTTCCACTTTTACTGCTTCTATTCGGCCTGATAGGATTTTCTGGTGGGTGTTCACCAACCGTTGAAATTCATCAAACTGATGCGGATTTTATTTTAAAAACAGTCAGCACTCATACAGGATCTGAAGGCGTCCTGGTTAATTTTTGGGCAACCTGGTGCGAACCCTGCATAGAAGAGTTCCCTATGATTGTTGAGTTAAGTCGTGAATATGCATCCCAGGGTCTGGTGGTCTATTTTGTGAGTGTGGACTGGTTGGATGAACAAGCACAGGTATCAACTTTCCTCAAAGAACATGGGGTGACGGGTCTATCCTTTATCAAAGATCAGGATAGTAATGAATTTATCGATGCAATCTCTAAACAGTGGACAGGAGCAATCCCATTTACAATAGTTTTCGGAAAATCTTCAGGGAATGTTGTAGATTTATGGGAAGGGAAAGAATCGAAAGAGCGGTTTGAATCGGCAATAAAAAAAGCGCTTTATGAATCGATGGGAGGTTCATGATGCTTAATAGAAAAATAACTTGGATGCTGCCCCTATTTCTTATAGCGAAATTATTGGGTGGAGAATTGGCAATAGGATCGTTCATTCCCATGGCGGATGTAAAAATGCGGGACATCAGTGACAAAGAAATCAGCCTGAATGAAGCCATGGGTGAGAAGGGTCTCTTGGTGATTTTTTCTTGTAATACATGTCCGTGGGTACATGCATGGGAAGATCGTTACATCACATTAGCGGAGAACTATGTCCCTAAAGGAATTGGAATGATTGCTGTCAATCCCAATGAGGCTTATCGGGAGAGGGGAGATGGAATTGACGATATGAAGGATAGAGCCAAAGAATACGGCTACAGCTTTTATTATACTTTAGATGAGGGTTCCAGGCTGGCGAATGCTTTTGGTGCAACACGGACCCCCCACATTTTTCTTTTTAATAACGAGAGAAAGCTGGTTTATCGAGGTGCTATAGATGATAACGCCCGGAAACCGAAAAAGGTAAAAAAACCATATCTCATGAACGCTCTGGATGAAATGCTTGCCGGCAGAGAGGTAGCAGTTACCTCAACGAAGGCGTTGGGATGTTCGATTAAATTTGACAAATAACTGACCCAACCGTTATTTGGATCAATCTCAAGCGCTTTCTCAAAAAGTGTTTTTGCGGATTGTTTATCCCGTAAATCCAATTCCACCTGCCCCAGCCAATCATAGGCTTCACTGTATCCCCAATCGGGCATCAGATAATACGCTCTTTCATCTGAAAATAGTTCCACATTTTTTTTCAAAGCGACCATAGCTTTATACTTCCTGTGAATACAACGCTTTGTAGTGAAATGGAGTGATGTCCCCTTAGTGAGGTGAACTCGGAGATTCTGCGCAAGATACTTTAGACTTTGGATCCACTGCGTAGCCATGCCTCCAAAGGTGAGAAGTGATATGGAGAGTCATTGCTGAGGAAGTGTTTGAGCTTTGGAAAACTACCACAGTCTACATACGGCATAAATGAAAGGAATAATTCTTGTTTTTCACGATTAGGCTTGCATCTTACCAATCCCAAAAGTAAACTACATTTGATTGAGGAAAAATCAATGAACAGAGCCAAAAGCGAGAAAGCCCAGCGCCCGAGGCTGAGACCCTTGCACCACTCAGGGGAAACTTCCCCTGGAAGTGACCCGCAAGGGCTGTTCGGGTTATCGTTTGTTTCGCAACAACAATACCTGAGTGTGGTTTTCAGGGGATTTTAGTTGTGCATGTATTTGCAATTATTGTGTATTTCCCTGTTCACCTATTCTATAGTCTTGCTAAGATCATCACATAAAAATTCCTATTTTAGCTATTACAGCATATTTGGATACAGAATGGGTCCAAAAGCCAAGTAGGTTTTCGTAGAGTGTTTGTTTGAAAAGCTGATTAAAGAGAATATGCTGATTGCGAAAGTGAGGGCGTTGGTTAGGAGTAGGGGATAGGGAGAATAAGAAAATATAAAAAAATATTAAACACTTGCTTGTCAAAATTCAAGAGTATTGTTCTAGACAACTTACAGAAAAGGAGTAAATAAACATGTTATATGAAATTGTCCCCCGGGCAGTTTGAAGAAAGGAGGTGCCTATGATATGAAAAACCTTTACAGAGGAGATAACTGTCAACTTTGTTTCTAATGAGGGGGAAATAAAGTGCATACTATTCTTGAGATAAAGAATTTACCCTCAAATCAAAAGGAGAAGAAATGAAAAGACTATTATTAGTTGTTGTCTTTGCCTTACTAGTGATTTTGCCCATTAAGGCATGGGCACAGTGGGAGACGGGATTTGTGGATACTACAGTAACGGTTGGCAAGAAGTGTGCCATTACCGTGGATGCAAATGGCTATCCACATATCAGCTATAGAGATGGCACTATTGGCTGGCGACTCAAGTATGCTCGTTGGGATGGTTCAGAATGGCAGACAGCATTCGTAGAAACCACCGAAAGTGTTTATGGAGTGACATCTATTGCCCTTGATGGGTCTGAAAATCCCCACATTGCCTTCGCCAAGGGAATTTGGTATGGTGAACAGCTCTGGCATGCCTGGTGGGATGGTGCAAACTGGCAACAGGAGGGTGTAGATTCTTTACCCTATGATGGAGATGTCGGTGAATGGAATTCTATAGCATTTGATACGGATGGCTATCCTAATATTGCATATACATATTATACTAATGCCTTTGATTGTTATCTAAGATATGCTTACAAGGATGCATCAGGCTGGCATATTCAGGTTGCTGATAGTCTCCTCGGTGATGAATTTCAGTATGTATCCCTGGCTTTAGACGGGAATAACAAACCCCACATAAGCTACTATGACTGGAGTGTAAATGACCTTAAATATGCATGGTGGGATGGTTCAACCTGGTATGTTGAGAGGGTAGATAGTACTGGTCAGGTTGGAACAAACTCTTCTATTGCTCTGGATAGTCTTGGCTATCCACACATAGCCTATACGGATGGCACCAATTATGGAGTCAAGTATGCACGATGGGATGGCTCATCATGGCAGATTGAGACAGTAGAATCGGATATTGGATACGGATTTTATACCTCGCTTGCACTTGATGCAAATGACCGTCCACACATCAGTTCCGCTGAATATGGGGGCGACCTTAGATTTGCTTACTGGGATGGCTCAACCTGGCAAATTGAGGTCGTAGATAATACTATAAGCTGTGGTTGGACTTCACTTGCTATTGATGGTGATGGACACTCCCATATTGCTTATTACAACGATGCTGGGGGTGATGAATATGCTCTCAAATATGCTAAGAGAATCCTTACTGCAGAAGTAGAGGATATCACTTCTCATCCTATTCCGGAGGTCCTTCACCTTGCCCAAAACTATCCTAACCCGTTTAACTCTGCTACCTCTATTCGATATATTCTCTCTAGAAATGGCTTTGTACGACTTACCATCTATAATATCTCAGGTCAACTTGTGCGGACACTGATAAATGGAGAGGAGTTCTCCGGAATTCATACCGTCAGGTGGAATGGAAGGGATGAGCGAGAGAGAAGTGTTAGCAGTGGAATCTACTTCTACTGTTTAAAGGCAGGCAACCTTAAGATCACGAATAAGATGTTATTACTGAAGTAAATGATATTAGACAAACTATGCCTGGGGGACTACCTTCTGAGCCTGAAGGAATCAATCTGAACGAGATTCCAAGATGGTGGGAATAAAAATAGATACGGGGGCGAAGAAAAGAGGTGATGTTAAAAATTATTGGTAACCAACTAAGTTCAGCGGTTCATTATGGGTGGGATGAACTTGTTGGATTTGATTGGAAGCAACGGTTGAACAATACCACCCGAAAAAGGAGAATACTATGAAAACCAAAATCGCTACAATTATGGTGGCACTGGTCGCAATCGCACTGTTAGTCGGTTGTGCTGCTAACCCGGCATTGTACCGGAAATTACCTTCTCCAGTAAATAAAATCGTCAAGGCTGGACCTTTGAGTAACATTTATATATTTCCAGAAAGCAAGAGGAATCTTAAAGGCGGTTTTCCAGCAAGTGCTCCTACTGCAATTAAATTGGCGGTTGGAGAAAGTGTTATCCTTACTGCAGTTGGAGAGGATGAGAATAGCAGAAGGTTTAAAATTAATCCTACCTGGAAGTGCGGTAAGGAAGGAAAGATAAGTGCAACTAAGGGAGAGACAGTAACTTTCACACTTACTACCAGACCCGATGTGACAGTCTTTGTTGAGGCGACAGTTGGCAATAAAGAAAGTGGGATACAAGTGGAAGCGAAATAAGAGAATAAACACCCTCTGTGCCTAAATTTTCTTGGACATGAAAGGAGTTTAAATTAAACTTAAAAGGAAGAGGCAGAGAAATGGAAAAAGAGAATTTAAGAGCTAAGACAGAAGTAAAACAAAGGAA